>CAZBSW010000078.1:0-8119 GCA_964494835.1 uncultured Thermotogae bacterium | reverse complement strand
GTCGCAATCCTCGCCCCCTTTATCGCTCCACCTCAACCAAATCAGAGTCCGTACCAGATTCCTCGTGATGGGTGGTCTACGGAACCGCACCCGCCGACAGCGTCCCACCCATTTGGCACGACGCAAGGGCAATATGACATCTTCTACGGTGTCATCTGGGGGACGAGGACCGCCTTCCGAATCGGCATTACACTGGTTGTTGTCGCGAGCGCGATCGGGATTGGCGTCGGCTCCGTATCCGCCTACTTCGGCGGATGGATTGACGAAATCATCATGAGGATTACTGACATCTTCCTTGCTTTCCCTTACTTGGTGGCCGCCATGGTCGTCACGACGATCCTCGGAAAAGGTCTTGACAGAATGATGTTCGCGCTGATCATGTTCGGGTGGATGGGCACAGCTAGGCTCGTCCGTAGCGAGATTCTCGTGATCAAGGAGAAAGCCTACGTCGAAGCAATCCGAGCAGTGGGCGGGAGCCACTTTCGCACTCTGTTTCGGCATATCATTCCGAACGCGATCTTCCCGGTCATCGTGCAATCCACCATGGCCGTAGGGTTCATGATCGTTCTGGCAGCGACACTGAGCTTTCTCGGCCTCGGGGCGGAACCTGGCTACGCCGATTGGGGGCAAATGATCAGTGCAGCTCGGAACTGGGTCGTTATGCCCCCAGGGACACCGTTCAAGTACTGGTACACGGTGGTGTTCCCTGGCATGGCATTGCTGCTGTTCTCGCTGAGCTGGAACCTCGTCGGCGACGCGTTCCGTGATATCTACGACCCGCGCCTCAGAGGGAACTAGCTGGAGGGACGACGCAACGCCTGCATAGGAGACGAGTGAGGAAAAGGAGATCCGCTGTGAACGAGGAAGAGTGTCGAGACTGGATGCGGATCAGCGCTGAACCGGCCGCGGCACTGACCGACGAGGAGATTGCGATTCGGGTATTGGGGTTCCCGCCTGTACAAGACGTCACACTTCACACATCAATGCAGGACAATCTAGGACGAATGTGTTCCTCTCAAGCGGTGTTTCGGACGAGCAGTTCCGGAGGGGTCGATCTGAGGTCGGACGCTCCCGTTTCCGGTACGAACTTCGGTTCAGACCTCATGGAGTTGATCTGGTCAATGGACCTCTCTCCCGATGAACCGGACCTAGCCCTGTTCCCGAAGACGGGGGTCGAGGGCATGGTCGTCAATCTCAAGGCAGAACTCGATGGGGCTGTGGTCGCTTCCCAAAAGCTCATGCGTGAATACGTTGGGCCAGGCGTCACACGCCGCCCGGTAGGTTACGAAAGCGTTAGGGGAAAGGTCTTTTTTCCGCAAGACCGGGAGGTTCACTCAGCTGTGATCGTCATTGACGGATCCGACGGCGGCCTTCAGGAGGGCCGTGCGGTGCTGTTCGCCTCTCGTGGGATTGCGTCGATGGCGCTCGCCTACTTCGCTTACGAAGCCCTCCCTGAGCATCCCATTGACATCCCTCTCGAGTACTTCGAATCCTCAATTGAGTGGATGAATGCCCGACCCGAGGTCCTCACCAATGAACTCGATCTGGTGGGGAAATCACGCGTCTCGTTGACGCCGATGTTCCTGACCAGTTTAGAGGATGATGCGGCAGTCCAGCGGGCGAAGATGCCCGTCACGAGGATTCGAAGGCCGGATCTCTTGACCTCTGGAGGAGACGATCAGATGTGGCCGCCGTTAGTTATGACAGAAGCAAGCATGGCTTGGCTTAAGTCCAAGGGACATACCTACTTCGACAGACACTACTCCCACGAGGACGCTAGGCACAGGATCCTCACTCGCTACAAGCCAACGATACACAACTACGCCCGACACAGTATCACAGGCGAAGTCTACGCCGCTGCGTGTAGGGACTGCTGGGCACACGTTCTCGGTTTCTTACAGAACGCGTTCGAAGAGCATCGCCGAGAAAGGAGCGATCATGACAAACCTAGGTGAATTCACCGAAGAGCTGGTACTTAGACAGGCGCGAGATGACTACGAGCGGGGTGAGGCGGAAGTTCCCCTCTGCGTCGGCTCCGTCGCTTTGCTGGTCGTGGACATGCTTGACGAGTTCGTCAAGCCGCAGTGGTCGCCGTTTTGGGTTCCGGACGCAACGCGCCAAGCCCCGAATATTCGCACGCTTCAAGAGGCATGCCGCGGGCTCCACGTGCCCGTCATCAACATCGGATATGCAACACACCTCCGTGGGCTCGATGCTCCTGCCCCAAGGCAAAGGATGCCGCTCGGCAGGGGTGCGCTCCCCTTTCTCAGCCAGTTGTTCATCAAGCCGGCATTCTACGAAGCGGTGGCACCGCAGCCCGATGACCTCGTCATCCTGAAACACACCCATAGCTCGTTCCACGGCACGTCGCTGGAGGGAGTGCTTCACAATCTTGGCGTCGACACGGTCATCGTCGCAGGGACCATGACCAACTACTGCTGTGGCGCGACGGCCCGAGAAGCCTACTGGCACGGCTTCAATGTCGTCTTCGGATCAGACGTAAACTCGAGTGACGACGAAGAGTGCCAGCGCGCGGAGTTGAAGACGTTGCGCAGAGGCTACGCGCGAGTCCTCACCGCGGCGGAGATCATGCAAGAGCTGCGGGAGAGCGCTGCTGCCGCTGACTTTGACCAAAACCTGAACCAACGAAGCGAGGAGGACGCCTCGTGACTGCAGCTACTATGAAGGAAAGTGTCTGCGCGGCGATCGATCACCGCGCGCAGGAGATCATCGAGATTGGGAATCGCATCCTGGGGAATCCCGAGCTCGGATACCACGAGCACAAAACGGCGAAGCTCGTCGCCGAGCGATTCGAAAAGCTGGGCGTGGCGTACGAACAAGGATTGGGTGTCACCGGCGTTAAGGCGTCCCTCAACCTGGACAGCGAAGGTCCGACCATTGCGGTGCTTGGAGAGCTGGACGCGCTGGTCTGCCCGACACACCCGCATGCTGATCCGGCGACGGGGGCAGCGCACACCTGCGGCCACAACGCGCAGATCGCGATGATGCTCGGGGTCGGAATGGGTCTTGTCGAGTCCGGCGTCCTGTCAGATCTCGCTGGGCGTGTTGTGCTGCTCGCTGTTCCAGCAGAGGAGTACGTCGACATCGAAGGTCGCCGGACGCTCCGCGAGGATGGGAAGATCGAGTTCTTCGGGGGGAAGGCGGAGCTTATTCGGAGCGGCGTCTTCGACGACATCGATGCGGCGATGATGCTTCACGCGATGCCGCGTGTCGCGGAGCGCAAGTTCGCCGTCGGTGGAACCAGCAACGGATTCCTCGCCAAAGCGATCAGGTTCCGCGGTGTCGCTTCGCATGCAGGCGCGCGGCCGGAGGCGGGCGTGAACGCACTCAATGCCGCCACGCTGGGAATCCTGGGTGTGCACGCTCAGCGTGAGACCTTCCGAGACGAGGATGCCATCCGCGTCCACTTTGTCGTGACCAAGGGCGGAGATCTCGTCAACATCATCCCCGACGACGTTGCGCTCGAACTCTTCGTCCGCGGCAAGACCTTGGAGAGCATCCTCGACGCTGCCGGCAAAGTTGATCGGGCTCTTCGGGGCGGCGCCGCCATGGTCGGCGCGAGCGTCGAGATCGAGGATCTCCCGGGTTACCTCCCGTTGCTCCAGGACGCGGCGCTCGTGGACTGCTTCTATGCGAACGCGGAGGAGCTCGTGGGTACCGGCAACGTATGGCGAAGTGCCGACATAGCAGCGTCAACCGACATGGGCGACGTGTCGCACCTGATCCCAGCGATCCATCCGGTCGGCGGAGGCTACGACGGAATGACCCACAACGGGTCGTTCTCGATCGTCGACGAGGAGATGGCCTACGTGATGCCCGCTAAGGCGCTGGCGATGACGGTAATTGATTTGTTGAGTGACGGTGGCGCACTCGCGAAGAGAGTGATCGACGCGTTCGAGCCGAAGCTGACGAAAGACGAATACCTGAGCTACTTGCGGGGCGGTGGGCTGCCGGAGAAGGAGGGGGTACATGACAGGAAGGGCTGAGGGAGTGCGCTCGTTCGTCGAATCGATCTACACCCCGCTGGGCGGCACCGGAGATAGGCTCCGCGTAGCCAGTCTGAATCGTGCGGGCAGTATCACCGAGGAGTTCGTCGAGCAAGGCGAGGTTCGCTTTGGGAAGGCGCTTCGCTACACGGAGGAAGCTCGCAACGAGAACCTAGACGTTGTCCAGATCGAGACGTGTCTGTCCGACCAGTTATGTCGTGACCGGGCGCCGAGGACATCACGCCACCCGTTTGTCGACTCAACATCGTCTGGACCGATGGGTTGCAGCGCTACTGTCCCTTGGTGGTGTTCACCCTCTCAACGACGCTCGTTGCCAGGAGTGACGTGTGGTGTTTCCAGTTCGCGCGGTTGCCAGCAGAAAGGAGTCGAATGATGTTTGCTGAGAGCTTCTTTGTTGCTCCTGCCATAGCTGCATCGATCCACTTGATGGTAGGGGTTGCCAATGTTGTCGAGAAGTTCCTTTCCTGCTTCCTCGTCATCGACGTCGGTGGCACAGGCGTCTTTTCGTTCACCGGGTATGTCTTCCGCTCCAATAACGTTGCTGGGCATATCGGGCGATCGGCCGGCAACCCGTTCCAGGAGAAGAGCGCATTCGCCCACCTTGCCTTCGGCACGCTTGGCTTGATGTGCATCTGGATCCGCAGGCACTTCTGGACGGCGATCGTCCACATGGTCGACATCCGTAGCAATGGGACTTGAGTCCCGGGAGTGGTGGTCCGATCCTGTCCGCCAACGAAACCAAAGCGAGTGTGCTCATCGAGCTGTTGATCGCGTCACGCATCTAAGGGAAGGGGGTCGCCCGCGGGCGGAGCCAGGGAGAAAGGAGACGAAATGGAAAGGATGAACTTCGGACGAATCAGAGATGAAATTGTGGGCATCGACACAAAAGTGGCGTTGTTCGATGGCTCAACACGGCCGTACATCAACTTTGACAACGCGTCAACGACGCCATGTCTCGCACGTGTGTTCGAGCACGTCACGGAATTCCTGCGCTGGTATGGGAGCGTTGGACGTGGAGCCGGTCTCAAGAGCAAAGTGTCGACTGAGGCGATAGAGGAGGCGCGCCGGATTGTCGCGTCGTTTGTTGGCGCGGACCCTGATGCTCACACGGTTGTCTTTACGAAGAACACGACCGAAGCAATCAACAAGCTTGCACACCGGTTCCCGTTCTCTTGTGGTGACGTGGTGCTGTGCTCCCTGATGGAGCATCACTCGAATGACCTCCCATGGCGCGCGGCTTCTTCACAGGTAGAGCACATCGACATCGACGAAGAGGGCCGCCTTGATCTGGATCACCTCGAGCAACGACTCGGTGCGCTCGCAGGTCGCGTTCGGCTCGTTGCGGTCAGCGGGGGGTCAAACGTCACCGGATACATCAACCCCATTCATGACATTGCCGAGCTGGCTCACGCCGCCGGGGCACAGATCGTGGTCGACGCTGCGCAGCTGGCGGCGCACCGTCCGATCGACATGGGGCCGCCCGAAGGGGCTCGCAGCATCGACTTTCTGGCTTTCTGCGGCCACAAGATGTACGCGCCATTTGGCGTAGGAGTGCTCGTCGGTCTCAAACAAGCGTTTCTGGGAGATGACCTCGACTGCGTCGGCGGCGGGACAGTGGAACTCGTCACAGTCGAAGATGCGCAGTGGTCGGGGCTGCCGAATAAGGAGGAGGCGGGAACGCCGAACGGCGTTGGCATCGTTGCCTTGGCCGAGGCGATTCGATGTCTCCAGGAGATCGGTCTCCAGCGAGTTGCCGAACACGAAGCTCGCCTCACTTCTCACCTCCTTCGAGGGCTTCGCGATGTGGAAGGGATAACGGTTTACGGCGACGGCGATCCGAATCGCGCGGCCGAGCGACTAGGCATCGTGTCGATTGATATCGACAGGATACCCCACCAGCTTGTGGCTGCAATCCTCGCTGCGGAGGGTGGAATCGGGGTTCGGAGCGGTCTCTTCTGCGCCCATCCGTACATGCTCAGGCTTCTCAACTACCCTCCGCAGGCCGTCGCGAAGCTCCGGGAGGAGTTGGTATCGGGAGTTCGCGAGCACGTGCCTGGTTTCACCCGGGCCAGTTTTGGCGTCTACAACACGGAAGCAGAAGTCGATTTACTCCTCGAGACCCTCGGCACGATAGTAGATCGCTCCTACGCGGGCAAATACACGCAGGATCGTCGGTCCGGGACCTTCCACGCCGAAGGGTACACGGCGCGGGTCGAGGATGGCTTCGTCCTTGGGCATGAAGGAATCTGTTCGCGTAGAAGCGAAGGGAGATGACCTTGAGAAACGCAACTGAGTGGGAGACGAAAGCAGCAACCAATCCAGCCGACCGGATTCGGGACCTGAAGGCCCTCATCGGGAATACGCCGCTCCTCGAGATCCGCCTGAAGTACCGGGGAGACGAGCGCTTGCTCTACGCCAAGGCCGAACATCTCAACATGACTGGGAGCATCAAGGATCGGATGGCGCTACACATCATCTCACGCGCCTATGAGACCGGCGACCTCGTGCCCGGCGGCCGTATCATCGAGGTCACGAGCGGGAACACGGGGATCGCGTTCTCCGCCATTGGTCGGGCGCTCGGCCACCCCGTCACAATCTTCATGCCGGACTGGATGAGTCCCGAGCGAATTAACCTGATGAAGGCACTCGGCGCGGAGATTGCTCTCGTTTCCAAGAGCGAAGGGGGCTTCCGAGGAAGCATCGAACGCGCCGATGAAATGTGCGCCAAGATCGAAAATGGCTTCCTGCCCCATCAGTTCTCCAACGACGCGAACGCCGAAGCACATTACCAGACGACCGGTCCCGAGATTTGGTGGCAGCTTCACTTCCGATCGCTCACGCCCACTGCGTTCATTGCTGGGGTCGGCACCGGTGGCACAGTGATGGGCGCTGGCCGCTTCCTGCGCGAGGAGCACCCCGCCATTTGCCTCCATCCTCTGGAGCCGGCCAACTCGCCGACGCTCACGACCGGATGCAAGAGCGGGAACCATCGAATCCAAGGGATTTCTGACGAATTCATCCCTCCAATTCTCCATCTTGACGAGCTCAATGACGTGATCGACGTTTACGACGGAGATGCTATTCTGATGTCGCAGAAGCTCGGCTCCCAACTCGGGATTGGCGTCGGGATCTCCTCGGGGGCGAACCTCGTCGGAGCACTCAAGGTGCAGAATGAGCTCGGCTCAGATGCCGTTGTCGTCACTGTTTTCGCGGACGACAACAAGAAATACCTGAGCACCGACCTCCTCCGATTTGAGCCAGTCCGCGCCGGTTACCTCTCGCCCGACACGGATCTCGTCGGGGTTAGGGCATTCAAGCGAGTCTGTATGACGTGCTGCGATCCAGAGAACTGTATCGAGGCTTCCTCTCTCGAATTGCTCAAGGACCCAAAGCTGCCGCATTGCCCACGCCGATCGCCATGATCACCAGCCACAAAGAAATGCACGGACAGCCGAGGGCCGCCGGTTTGGGCAATCTGGTTGCTGAGCTCTCAGGCGGCGATGAGCTTCATCGCACTGCCTACTACAACAGTTGGATTGACCAGCAAACCGACCTCTCCGTATACCGTACAAGCCCAGACAGACGGTTCTGTCAACGCTAGGAGGCGTACTGTTTCCGAGCTGCGCCTATGAGGTGTCGCACGCCGTGCGGCAATGCCTGGAGTGAGAAAGGACTTGATATCAAGGTGGCACACCGTCAATGGAACGTTTCAAGGCAAGAAATGGAAGTTTCTCATGCTCTGCTCCTATGAGTTCAGCGAAGGCAAGATTCGTCGCCTAATGAGCATGTTCGACCAACACGCGATGGCGAAGCAGGTAGGGAATGGCTGGATGGCTAAGAGAGCAGTAGCGGCTGTGATAAAGGGTTTGGAGAAGGAACCCCGCTGGTTTGTTGGGAACCTCACGTTTCGAGTCTCCGCAATAGTCGCGACTCGCCACACACATTGTGGGCGATCTGGGCTTCTAATTCACTCGAAGGGCACGCATGGCCACGTTATAGTCAACGAACGGGTTCTACATTCAGTCCCCCAGGCTCCAAACCGCCCATTGCATCGAGATTCTCACGTACAAGCGAACGGGGGAGGGCTGCGT
>CAZBSW010000077.1:0-8254 GCA_964494835.1 uncultured Thermotogae bacterium | reverse complement strand
ACCATACCGCCAGCGATGAGACGGTCACACTTTCGGTGGGGAGTGCGTTCGACATCGTGGGGGAACGGACGCAGGTTTCGCGGGACAAGATCGGCACCTCCACGTATCGCGAGTCGTACCTCATCACCCTGAGAAACCACAAGGACAGCGCGGTCAAGGTTGATGTCCTGGAGCACCTATCCGGGACGTGGAACATCACGGCCAGTTCGAGTGCGTACGAAACCGTGGACGCAAACACAATCCGGTTTGTATTGGAAGTTCCCGCCGGCGGAAAGAGCGAGGTAAGTTACACTGTTGAATACAAGTATTGATACCGAGGGGTTGGAAGAAGGAGAGATGCTCAACCGCTATAAACAGGCGGTGGAGCGCGCGATCCCACACGTACCGGTAAGGAACGGAGTGGTCGACATAGACTCGGTATGGGTGGAGACCTCCATCCCCTACAAGCTGTTACAGGAGATACTCACACGGAAGGATCTCGTCCTCCCCGACAATGTACAACGCATCAACATGACATCACGAATGCGCACAGGAGAAAGACGTGGAAAAACGGGCAAGTCAAGGAGACGCAGGAAGAATAAAGTTCGGGACTGATGGATGGCGGGCGATCATTGCCGACAAATTTACGTTCGACAACGTCGCGTGCGTAGCAGAGGCAACGGCGCGCTTCCTCTTGTCGGAAGAGAGGAAGCAACTCGACATCTACAGGGACTGGGGCTCACCCTATCGCCCTGCCGCGGACGGGGTCGTTGTTGGCTACGATATGCGATTCCTGTCACGTGAGTTCGCGCATCACTTTGCACGAGTACTGCGTGACAGCGGTATACCCGTTTGCATAAGCGATGCTCCTGTGCCGACGCCGGCACTCTCTTACGCCGTCGTCGATCGAAACACGGCCGCCGGGATAATGTTCACCGCCAGTCACAATCCGCCGATGTACAACGGGATCAAGTACAAGGCGGAGTACGGCGGTTCCGCCCCCGGCGAGGTGACGGCCGGAGTGGAATCGCGTCTGCCGCAACGGGCACCGATTCCTCACAGCCCGGAAGGTGCGGTCGAACAGGTCGATCTGAAGACGCCGTTCTTGGATAAGGTGCGTACCCTGATCGAGCCGGCGCGTCTCACCGCATCGCCGGTGTATGTAGTGATCGATTCGATGTACGGCTCTGCTCAAGGGTATGTGTCAAAGCTCCTGCGGGAGCATGGCGTTTCCTACAGTCAGATTCGCGGCAGGCACGATCCACTGTTCGGCGGCAAGAAGCCGGAGCCGCTGGAAGAGAATCTCGTGCCTTTGCGGGCAGTGCTTGCCTCGCTTCGTCGCCGGAAGCAGAACCTTATCGGCGTTGTCACCGACGGCGACGGCGATCGTATCTCGGCGATGGACGAAAAAGGCGGCTTCATCGACGCGCACCGCACGTTCGCGCTCATCCTTCGCTATCTGGTCGAGGAACGCGGTCTGCGTGGATCGGTTGTCACGTCGTTCAACCTGAGTGACATGGCGCGCGACATGTGCGTGGACTACGGCCTCGAACAGATAGTCGTTCCGATCGGGTTCAAGTACCACTGTGAGAAGATTCTCAAGCGCGGCGACGTGCTCATCGCCGCCGAGGAAAGCGGCAGCATCGCCATCCGCGGGCACATCCCTGAGCGGGACGGGGTGCTGCACTCGCTCCTTCTAACCGAGATTGCGGCCAGTGCCGGCCGTCCGATGAGCGAGCTGGTAAAATCGCTGTTCGTCAAGTACGGACCACGTGTCTATCACCGTCACGACATCACGGTGGAGGAACGGCTTAAGGTGGCGGCACGGCTCAAGGACAACCCTCCTGCGACATTCGGCGGACGCCGCGTAAATGAGGTGGAGACGCTCGACGGAGTGAAGCTCCGGTTCGACGACGGCTGGCTCCTCTTCCGCGCCTCCGGAACGGAGCCGATCCTGCGTCTCTACTGCGAGATGCGTACGGAGAAGGATGTGCAGGAGTTGTTGCAGGAAGCGGAACGGCTGGCGAGAGGAGAATTGCGGCTATGGTAGACGAGAGACGAGACAGGTACGATTTTCAGGCGATCGAGGACGAGTGGCGCGACTTCTGGCGAGAGCGCGGTTTCTTCCGGGCGGACACAGCGGATACGGCGAACAAGTTCTACTACCTGAACATGTTTCCCTATCCGTCCGGGTCGCTGCACGTCGGGCACGGGCGCAATTACATCATTGGCGATGTCGTCACCCGCTTCTACCGCATGCTGGGCTACAACATTCTGAACCCAATGGGATGGGATGCGTTCGGCCTTCCCGCGGAGAATGCGGCCATCGAGCGCGGCGTCCATCCGCGCGAATGGACGCTTGACAACATCGCCCGCTCCAAGGAACAGTTCCGCGCCTGGGGAATCGAATACGACTGGGATCGTGAGGTCACCACCTGCCTTCCCGACTACTATCGCTTCACGCAGTGGCTGTTCCTCAAGCTGTACGAGCACGGTCTGGCCTACAAGAAGAAGGCAATGGTCAACTACTGTCCTACCTGTGACACGGTGCTGGCGAACGAACAGGTTGTGGCCGGTGTCTGCGAGAGGTGCGGCACCAGACCGCAGCAAAAGACACTCGAACAGTGGTTCTTCAAGATAACCGATTATGCCGAGCGGTTGCTCGCTGACCTCGACGAACTCGACGGCTGGCCGGAGAACGTTAAGAAGATGCAGGAGAACTGGATCGGCAAGAGCGTGGGAGCGGAGGTGACGTTCAAGACGGAGGACGGCCGCGGCATCGTCGTGTTCACCACCCGTCCCGACACCCTATGGGGAGCGACGTTCATGGTCCTCGCTCCCGAGCACCCGCTCGTCGATTCACTCACCGGCGAATCGGAACGCGCGGCGGTGGAGGAATACCGCCGGCAGGCGGCGGCCCGTACCGCGGTGGAAAGAACATCCACCGATCGCGAGAAGACGGGCGTGTTCACCGGCGGATATGCGATCAACCCGGTCAACGGCGAGAAGATACCGGTGTGGATCGCCGATTACGTGCTGATGACGTATGGGACCGGCGCGATCATGGCGGTACCGGCGCACGACGAGCGCGACTTTGCGTTTGCCATCAAGTTTGGGCTACCCATTATCCCCGTGATCGAGCGGCCGGACGGCGTATCGAAGAGTCTCGTCTTCCCCGGTTCCGTGCGCGATGGGATGGCCGATGCCCTGCGTTCCGAGAAGATCGAGTTCGAGCCCGGCCCGGTCGGCGAAGTAGGTGAGGGCCTGTTTGTTACCCTGGCGAACGATAAACAGGTTGATAGATACATCGAGCTGATGCGCGAGTTCCTCCTTCCCGGCAACTGGAACGAGATCGTGGGAGCAAGATGGGCCTTCGTCTTCGATGATGAGGTGATCGACCTCGACAGCATCGCGGCCGATCAGGAGATCCTGCGTCGCTGCAAGAAGATCTATCCGCCGGTGAGGGAAAACCGGACTGTGATGGAGATGCTGAATACTCTCCAGTTCTATCGTGACGTCCTCTTCCACGTCGAGGTGGGAACGATGATCCATTCCGGTACGTTCAGCGGGATAAAGGGAGAGGACGCAATCGCCGCCGTCATTGCGTGGCTGGAGGAGCGCGGGATCGGACGCGGTGCGACGAACTTCCGCCTGCACGATTGGCTCATATCGCGGCAGCGGTACTGGGGCGCGCCGATCCCGATCGTCTATTGCGACCAATGCGGTACGGTTCCTGTCCCGGAAGCGCAGCTTCCGGTCAAGCTACCGGAGGTAGCCTTTATCGGCAAGATGGGACTTGCCGACATTCCCGGCTATGCTGACACGACGTGCCCGGTCTGCGGCGCTCCCGCCAAGCGCGATACTGATACGATGGACACATTCGTCGATTCCTCATGGTATTACTTGCGCTATATCTCGGCGGACAACGAGGATGTGCCCTTCGTCACGGAAGACGTCAACCACTGGCTTCCGGTCGATCAGTACGTCGGTGGGGTCGAGCACGCGATCCTGCACCTCCTCTATTCGCGCTTTGTCACTAAAGCGCTTTACGACATGGGCTTTGTCGGGTTCACCGAGCCGTTCAAACGCTTGTTCACCCAAGGGATGGTCTGCCACGTCGCCTATCGCTGTAGCGAGCATGGCTGGATATATCCACAAGAAGTGAACGACGGCCGCTGTCCGCGGTGTGATCGGGAGCTGGAAATATCGAGCTTCTCCATGTCTAAATCGAAGCGAAACGTGGTTGCTCCTGCCGAAATCATCGACCGCTACGGTGCCGATACCGAGCGCTTGTACACCATGTTCATGGGACCGCCCGACCGGGACATCGAATGGTCGGAGGAAGGGGTGCGTGGCGCGTCCCGGTTCCTCAATCGTGTTTGGTCGCTCGTGATCGGCCAGTGCGAGCGGATATTGGGCGCGGGAGCGTTCAGCGATACCGACGTTGACCGCCTCGATGAAGCCGGCAAGGCTCTGTGGCGACGCTACCAGCGCACGGTGAAGAAGGTTACCGAAGACATCGAAGGCCGTTTCAATTTCAACACTGCGGTATCGGCCATCATGGAGCTGGTGAATGACCTCTACCGCTATGTCGAAGGGAAGAGCGACGATCGACTGGTTCGTTCGGTGATCGAGGGACTAATCCTCATTCTATCGCCGTTCACGCCGTTTATCTGCGAAGAGATGTGGCGCAGGATCGGGCACACCGATGCCGTCCTCGACCAGGCGTGGCCTTCGTTCTCCGAAGCGGCGCTGGAGGAGGAACAGGTTGAAATCCCGGTGCAGATAAACGGCAAGGTCCGTGCACATGTGACCGTGGCGATCGATGTCGCCCGCGATCCCGAGGCGCTGAAGGCGCGCGTCCTCGCGGAAGATGCAGTCGCCTCGCGCATCGACGGCAAGGAACTGATCAAGGCGATCGCCATCCCCGAGCAGATGGTGAGCCTCGTGGTGAAGTGAATCCACGGGGGAATCAGCGGGACGCCGGCGACGGGCCGAGCGGACGTGGGCTCACCGGCGTATTTCTCGATCGTGACGGTGTGATCGTGCGCCAGATCGATCACCTCAACCGGGTCGAGGACCTGGAGCTCCTTCCCGGTGCGGGAGAGGCGATCGCGCGCCTGAACGCGGCCGGGGTTCCTGTTGTCGTCATCACCAATCAGGCCGGCGTCGCCAAGGGATACCTCACGCTCGCCGACCTGGAAGACATACACGCGCGCTTGCACCGCGAGCTTGCCGCAGTCGGGGCGCGGGTGGATGCGCTCTACTATTGCCCGCATCATCGGGGGGCGACGGTGATTGAGTTTCGCAAAGACTGTCCCTGCCGCAAGCCTGGTACCGGCATGCTTGAGCGGGGGCGAGACGAGCTCGGGATCGATCTCGCCCGCTCTTATCTGGTGGGGGACGCGACCGGCGACATCCTTGCCGGCCTGCGTGCCGGCTGCCGCACGATCCTCGTGCAAACAGGTTTCGCCGGAAAAGACGGAATGTACGACGCAAAGCCGGACATCGTCGCAGCAGACCTGGCAGCGGCAGTGGCTGTGATACTCGATGAGATGGGAGATGAACAATGATTTCTTACTTCTTGCGTGCCATCGAGCCCCTGCCCTGCGCTGCTCTGCTGCACTGGGACCCCGGCCTCTCCGAGGCTATCGATCGTGGACTGTCGACTGACGACTGTCGACTGGCTTTTCAATTTCGAACTTTGAACTTCGAACCCGCATTTCAACCCATCACTCGTCACTCGTCACACATTACCTGCGCAGCACGACGCTTGTTCTATAGCGTTGGGCCCCTGCTTGACGGACAGACATGTCCCCGACGGCTTCTCGCTGTCAAAGCTCTTCGTGTTCAACTACGAACTGCGAACTACGAACACGCATTCCGACCCATCACTCATCACTCATCACTCGTGACTCGCACTGCCGCCCGCGCTTCTACCGTTCAACTTCGAACTCCGAACTTCGAACCACGAACAGGGACCTCCGTCATTCCTTCTGGAGGGCCCTCATGAAAGCCGTCATCCTCTGTGCCGGCGAAGGAGAGCGGCTGCGACCGCTCACCCTTACCACACCCAAGCCGCTCCTTCCGATCGGGGGCCGGCCGCTCATCGAACACACGATCGCTTGGCTCGCCGACTACGGGATCAACGAGCTGTGTATCAATCTACATTACCTTGGAGACGAGATCGAACGCTATCTCGGTGACGGCAGTAAGTGGGGGGTGCAAATCACCTATTCGCACGAACAGAGCCTTCTCGGCACGGCGGGTGCGCTACGTCCGTTTTCGCCTGTACTGGACGATCCCTTCGTCGCCGTTTACGGCGACATCCTGACACAGTTTGACATCACGCGGCTCGAAGCATTCCACCACGCACGTGCCGGCATCGCTACGATCGTCGTTCAGCGCACCGATCGGCCGCACGACTGCGACATCGTCGAGGTGGACGAGGCGGACATGGTTACGGGGCTCTATCGCGCTCCGGGCGACTTCACGCACGGAGACCTGGGGAACGCCGCCCTTTACCTGCTTGAACCGAGGATCCTCACCTATCTGCCACCCGGAGCTTCCGATTTCGTTGCCGACCTTTTTCCGCGTGCTCTCGCGGCAGGGGAGAGGCTGTATGCATACGAAAGCGATGAGGAACTGCTCGATATCGGCACACACGCGCGCTATGAACAGGCGCAAAGGAGATACGCATGATCATCACCCGCACACCGTTTCGCATCAGCTTTGCCGGCGGCGGATCGGATCTTCCCTCCTACTATCGCGAGCACGGAGCGGCCGTCGTATCGACGACGATCGATAAATACATGTACGTCACGGTGAACAAACGGTTCGACGACTCGATTCGCGTTTCCTATACCAAGACCGAAATCGCCAAACGCGTGGAAGACCTCAAGCACGAGATCGTGCGCGCTGCCTTGAATAAGGCGGGGATCGACCGTGGAGTGGAGATCACGACCATCGCCGACATCCCGGCCGGGACCGGCCTCGGCTCGTCCTCGACTCTCACCGTCGGCCTGCTGCATGCCTTGCACGCGTACGCCGACCGGTTCAGTGGAGCCGAGCGCCTGGCGCGCGAGGCGTGCGAGATCGAGATCGACACACTCAGCCAGCCGATAGGAAAACAGGATCAATACGCCGCCGCCTACGGCGGTTTCAACTACATTCACTTCAACCGCGACGACTCCGTCGTTGTCGAACCGATCATCTGCAAGCCGTCGACGCGGCGGCGACTGTCCGAATCGCTCGTCCTCTTTTACACTTACATGCAGCGCAAGAGCTCGGACATCCTCAACGAGCAGGTGACCAAGACCAAGAGGGGGAAAGCTGACCGTGAATTGGGCCTGTTGGTGAGGCTGGCCGAGGAATTGCACGAGGCGTTGAGCGATAATCACCCCGAGGCAATGGGCAAGCTCCTGCACAGAAGCTGGATGATCAAGCGCCAGATCGCGAGCGGCATCACCGATTCGAGGATCGACGAATGGTACAAGGCGGCGCTCGACGCTGGCGCCGAGGGAGGCAAAATCCTGGGGGCCGGTGGAGGCGGGTTTCTCCTCCTCTACTGCGAGCCGGAAGAACAGGGTCGGCTCATCCGGCGGATGGAGGCGCTCGACCTGCGCAAGATCGACTTCTCGTTCGAGGGGGAAGGGAGCCGCATCATCTACGTGGAGGAATGAATGCAGGATTATATCAACGATTACATCGATAGGTTGTCAGAAGGGCTACGGGCGGTGGACGCCGCTGCGATTGCCGCAGTTGTGGAGGCGCTGGAACAGGCGCGAGTCGAACGGCGAACGATCTTCATCATCGGAAACGGCGGCAGCGCGGCTACTGCATCGCACATGGCGAACGATCTACAGAAACTCGCCTCACACGGTAAGAACGTGGCGTTTCGTGCCGTCGCCCTCACCGACAACGTCCCCCTAATCACCGCATGGGCAAACGACGACGATTACGAGACGGCCTTTGTTCGGCAGCTGCAGGCGCTCGCACACACCGACGATCTCCTCGTCTCAATAACGGGAAGCGGCAACTCGCCCAACATCGTGCGTGCCGCCGAATGGGCGCGGGAAGCGGGGATGACCACAATCTCCCTCCTCGGCTTCGACGGCGGAAAGATGAAAGCGCTGTCCGATCACGTCCTCCTTTTCCCCGAAGGCCACTACGGCCGCATCGAAGACGCACACCTCATCCTCGAACACATGATCGCAAACTATCTGCGCGATCGATGACCAATCCTTGAAACAAACGCCTCTATCGGGTAACAATG
>CAZBSW010000076.1:0-8257 GCA_964494835.1 uncultured Thermotogae bacterium | reverse complement strand
CCGCAGAAGAGATCAAAGCCCTATACGGAGAGTAAAAACAATCTAATGTCGCAGGCTGGTGCAGATTACATCCGCATCAGCCTGCACTCTACCCAGTTTATCTCCAAAAGGCCGGACAGTGATAACCAACGTAAGGAACTATTTCAGCACAGGTAAGCGTTCTTTGTACCTGTTTATTATTCCAATCACCATCTATTTAGTCTTCTTCTTCTTGTATCCAGTCGTATATGAGATTTATGTGAGTTTCTTCGACTACAGTTTGGGGAGTGCCAAGACATTCATTGGACTGCATAACTACGTCCTTATGGCGCGCGATGAGCAGTTTCTGCGTTCCCTCATCACCACCGCTCTCTTCGTCGTCAGTGCGGTGGGCGCCGAGCTATTGCTCGGCTTGGGGGTGGCGCTCCTTCTGAACTACGAGAACAAGATCATGAACGCCATTCGTACGGTGATCCTCATTCCGACTGTATTCACACCGTTGGTAGCGGGGCTTGTTTGGAAAGCGCTGTACAATCCCGATTTAGGTGTAATTTCTTACTATCTGCGCGCCCTGGGTGTGCCGATCGGACGTGGTCTCATCGTGGAGAGGACAACCGCGCTCTTCTCCGTGATTCTGGTCGACGTTTGGGAGTGGACGCCGCTGATAGTGATCATAATCCTCGCAGGGTTGAAATGTATCCCGATAGAGCCTTACGAAGCTGCAGTAGTAGATGGTGCATCAAGCTGGCAATTGTTCCGCTACGTAACGTTGCCCTTGCTGCGTCCTACCATCGTCGTTGCAGTGTTAATCCGCTCATTGGACGCACTAAAGATCTTCGACATCATCTGGGCGATAACCGGTGGAGGACCAGGAACAGCGACAACTGTGGCTAATCTCCGGATCTTCCAGGTAGGAGTGCAGCAGTTGCGCATCGGCTACGCATCGACGCTCTCAAACGTCTTGTTGGTGGTAGGCGTTCTCATGGGAGTGTTCTTCATCCATGTTCTTTACTCTGAGAAGTACGGGGGAGTGCGATGAGCACTACAACTGCCAGCCGGTTGAGGTACACCCTTCTGCAAAGTGCGCGCGTATTGGTGATCGCATTGATCATCGCGTTTGTACTCTTTCCTATCTTCTGGTTGGTCACCACCGCCTTTAAACAGCGGATCGACATGTTCCAACTGCCCCCTCAGTGGATATTCACACCGACCACTGACAATTTTAAGTTCATATCAACTACCATGCCGGTGGGCAGGTGGGTGCTGAACAGTAGCGTGATCTCTTTGGGAGCGATGGCTCTCTCCCTGCTGCTTGGGGTGCCGGCCGGCTATGCGTTCTCGCGCATCCATTTCCGCGGCAAGAGGCTTCTTCTGACATTCATCCTGTTAACCCGTGCCCTCCCTCCGGTGGTGATCGTCCTTCCCTTTCGCGTGATAATGCAGTGGTTGGGACTTCTTGGCACGCGAACCGCTGTAATCCTGATCGATACGGTTTACGACGCTGCTTTCACTGCCTGGCTGATGTCAGGAATGTTCGAGAGCATCCCGGTGGATATTGAAGACGCGGCCCTCATCGACGGTTGTTCGCCTGTGCGAGCATTTTGGAAGGTAATCTTGCCTCTGAGTAAGCCAGGGTTAGTCACCGCCGCTCTTTTCACCTTCATCCTGTCCTGGAACGATTTCCTTTTCGCACTGACCCTGACGTCGCCCAGTACAGCCACACTGCCGATAGGAATGCTCAGCACCTATGGAATACTGAACCAAGGGTGGACCTACATGATGGCCCTCGGATGTCTGGCAATCGTGCCAGTGGTGTTCATCTCTCTCCTATTGCAGAAGTACTACGTAAGTGGATTGACATTTGGAGGGATCAAGTAATCCTCAAACGTCGGATGGAAAGTATATTGGCGGGGCAGATCGATCATGGTCACAGTCTATAAGAATGCAACTATTCTTGCCGGGCCAAGACTTCGGGTTATGGAGAAAGCATCAATTGTTCTGGATGGAGAGTTCATCGCAGAAATTAGGGACAGCTCTTCCGTAGGCGGAGTGGACTTGGATGAAGCCATTGTGTTTCCATGCTTCGTCAACGCCCATACGCACATCGGTGATTTCGGAGCGAAGGACTTGGCAGTGGGGCTTCCTACGGCAAAGGCTGTCTCTCCGTTCGACAGCCTCAAATACCGCTACTTGAGCAACTTGGATGCGGAAGAGCTCATCCGACTGATGAACAAAGGAGCACAGGAGATGCTTTCGGCCGGGATCGCCGTGTTTGGCGACTTTCGTGAAGGAGGGGGGAAGGGCGGTGAGCTCCTGAAAAAGGCGATACAAGATCTGCCGATCGATGCCGTAATCTTCTCCGAACCTTCCGTTGCCCCTCAGGAATGGCACAAGTACCTTGGCGAGGTGACGAAGATCTGCGAAACCGCCGATGGATTGGGAATCGGAGATATCACCCTTTTCACCGATGATCAACTTTCCGATCTTAAAGGGGCTCTAGAGGTCCACGACGCAAGACTGGCCGTCCATATCGCGGAGACAAGGGAGGCGCAGCAGTCATCGGAGGAACGGTGGGGAAGTTCGGAAGTGAAACGGATCCTCGGAGTTGCCCCGGACCTGTTGGTCCATATGACCAACGCCGATGTATCCGACATAGTGGAGACAGCTGCGGCAGGTGTACCCGTAGTGTGCTGTACGCGTGCAAATTGCATACTGGGAGATGGCATCCCTCCCCTTTACGAACTGTGGAGGGCCGGTGTCCCTCTGAGCTTGGGCACCGACAACTTCATGTTTACCGGTCCAAGCATGTTTAGGGAGATGGACTATTTCTCCCGGATCATGCGGGGGCAAAGCCACACCCCAGGCGCGATCGAAGCGCAGGCTGTCCTATCCATAGCAACTCTTGGCGGAGCGCGTGCCCTTGGAATCGACGACGAATACGGATCGCTAGAAGAGGGAAAAGTAGGGAGTTTCATCGTCCTTAATGCGAAGTCCCAAAACCTGTGGCCGATCCGTAACATTTACTCCGCAATTGTCCACCGGGCGGAGCTGGCAGATGTACAGTTTGTAGTGGCCCGCGGACGCAAGTTTCGTGAAGGAGGGATTGAAACATAACAACGACAGATGTGAGACTGTTAGGGTTTAGGCTGCGAAGCCCGATTGTTGCCGCTTCGGGTCCGATGTCGCGCGACTTCATCTCGATAAAGAGGCTGGCCGACGCCGGTATCGGAGCGGCGATCACAAAGACCATCGTGCTCTCGCAATCTACGAACCCGCAGCCGTGCTTGTACAGGGGCAAGGGATACTTCCTCAACACCGAGCGGTGCTCCACAATCCCCGTAAAACAGTGGTTGGGAGTGGAATTACCGCGATTGCTGGAATTGGATATTCCGATCATCGCGAGCATCGGGATGACGCCGGACGAGGTAGTGGAACTAGCGCCGGCGGTCATGGACGCAGGTGCGCAGATGCTCGAACTCTCGATTTTCACCGACTACGACGACCCACAGCCGATGGTGGAAGCTGTGTGCAGGGTGAAAGCGACGGTCGATGTCCCCGTCGTTGTCAAGCTCAGTTCCGACGTCCATGACATAGTGGAATTCGGGCGTGCAGTCAAAAGTGCTGGCGCCGACGCAGTTTCCGCCATCGATGCCGTGAAGGCGGGGATGCAAATAGATGTCGCGACGGGACGTCCTGTGATGCTGGAAGAGGGATTCGGCCGGATCTCCGGTGAGGCGATCAAGACACTTGCTCTTTACAACGTGGCGCAGCTCACCCATTACGTAGGCATCCCCACCATTGGGACAGGAGGCGTCAACTCAGGCACCGATGCCATCGAAATGTTGAGCTGTGGTGCGATGGCTGTAGGCGTCTGCACCGCCCTAATCATTGATGGTCCGGAGAAGGTCGTGCAGATGAACGAGCAGATACTCGAATTCATGGATGAACACGGGATCTCTTCTCTCGACGAGCTACGGGGACGGACGCTTACCAAGATTGACTTTCCCGCGACGACGGAGGAACGCCTGGAATACGAGAAACGTCAAGTGCAGCTAACGAAGCGACAGGTGCTCATCGACCAGAGCATCTGTACCAAGTGCGGGACATGCCAACGTGTTTGCTTGTACAACGCGGTAGACAAGCTTGACGATGCGTTTGTTATCAACCCTGAACATTGCAAGGTGTGTGGACTCTGTGTTTCGATGTGCCCTGTCAGCGCGATTGACTATCAAAACAGGAAAGAGATCAAACGATGAGAATCCTATTGGCCGGCGGAGTTGTCTGTCCATTTGATTCCTCACAGCGATGCATCACGAATGGTTACGTGGGGATTGAAGAGGAACGCATTGCGTTCGTATCCGAAGGCCTTCCGGCCGGCTTCGAGCCTGATCGAGTGATAGATTGCCAGGGCTGTCTCATCACTCCGGGATTCGTCGATTGTCACACCCACCTGGCGGAGAACCTGTTCAAGGGATTGATGGAGGAGATCGACTTTGAGGGGCTCTTCTACACTACATTGTTCCACTGGGAATCCCTGATCGACCCGGAGATGGTCTACTGGGGAAGCATGGCCGGTGCATTGGACGCGCTAAGCTGTGGGGTGACAACGATCGCTGACATGTACCACCACGCCTCTGCCATTGCCGAAGCGGTGTCCGATGTTGGTATCCGTGCGTATATTGGCCAGAAGATACTCGGATTTCCGCTTAGGAAACCACCTTCCCAAGCCGAGTACGGGATTGATTACAACTTTGACTTTCCCGCGTTCTCCCGCCAATTGGAAGAGGCCGTGAGATTCGCCTCGACGTGGCGACGGAGCGCGCAGGGGCGTGTCACCACCTGTATCGCTCCTCACGCAACAAACACGCTCAATCGAGAGATGTTCATTGAGATTGCGGAACGCGCCGCAGCGGAGGGCTTGAGCGTTCACCTCCACTTGGCGCAGATGGCAAGTGAACGTGATGCGGTGCAGGCACGGGATGGGATGGGGTGCGTCGAGTTCCTTGAGGATGTGGGATTGCTGGAAAGGCCGGTTTTGGGCGCGCATGCGATCTTTGTCGATGATAAGGAAATACAGATTCTACATCGTCACGATGTATCAATATCACATAACCCTGTCCCGAACGCGAGAGATGCTGCCACAATTGCACCGGTAAGCCGGATGCGTGAGAGGGGGATAAAGGTAGGTCTGGGGACCGATGCGTTTGAGATGAACATGCTACAGACGGCGCGGTTCGCTGCGCTTGTCAATCGTATTCAAACGGGTGATCCGAGCTACCTCACAGCGTATGATGCACTGGCGATGGCGACCATCGACGGTGCGGCGGCCCTGGGTATGGACGATGAAATCGGATCACTGGAAGAAGGTAAACGGGCTGACCTGATTGTGTTCGACCTGCGTCATCTTAACACCGAACCGGCGCGGGAACCGGTAAAGAACATCCTGTACTACGGCGACGCTTCCAATATCCGTATTGTGTTTGTAGACGGTAAGACAGTGCTCGAGAACGGTGAGTTCATGTCTGCAGACGTTACAGCGGTCGAGCGCGGATTCAACCGGGCTTGTGCGAAGCTGGAAGACAGGATCAACTGTGCGGGGGAACATGACCGGTGATGGGCTAAGATCGATTCGATTGACCGTAAATGGAGTTCTCTACAGCATTGAGGTCGATCCTGAGGGGACGCTGTTGAGTTTCCTGCGCGACGATCTCGGGTTGACCGGCGCCAAAAACGGCTGTGATCAAAAAGGGATATGCGGCGCGTGCACGGTGATCGTGAACGATCAAGCCCAGAAATCGTGCCAGTTGAGGATGAACCGACTGGATGGAGCGGAAGTTACTACGATCGAGGGTATAAGCCATGAGGATGAACTACACCCCCTGCAAAGGGCGTTCATCGCTGCCGGTGCAGTGCAGTGCGGTTTCTGCACACCGGGGATGCTTATGGCCGCCAAAGCGCTGCTCGATAAGAACCCAACGCCGTCACGCGAAGAGATCGTGAGGGCACTCCAAGGTAGTCTGTGCCGTTGCGGTACATACAAGAAGGTGATAACCGCTGTGCAAGCGGTGTCTACCCACATGCGAGGGGAGATTGATGAGGAATCACCGGTGGAGATCGGGGCTCCTTTGGCTCCCAAGATGGCGACGGAGAAAGTGACCGGTCGGCTCAAATTCGCCAATGATCTGCGGGGAGACGGCGTTGCTGTGATCAAGATAGTATGGGCAGAGTCGCCGCACGCCGAGATAGAGGGGATCGACGTCAGCGAGGCGGTGCAAGTGCCGGGTGTGATCGCGGTGTTGACCGCAGCGGACATCCCGGGGAAGAACGCGTTTGGGCTCATTCGTACCGACCAACCCGTCTTGGCTGCGGACCGAGTGCGATACCTGGGGGATCCTGTTGCGCTCGTCATCGGCAAAGACCAAGCTGCAGCCGAGCGGGGAAGAGAGCGTGTCAAAGTCAAGTATAGGGACCTTCAACCGATCTATGACCCGCAAACGGCACTAGCTAGCGACGCTCCTGCAATTCATCCGGATGGGAATCTGGCGTGTGAGTTTCACCTGGAGCAAGGCGATGTCGACGCGGGGTTCCAAAGCTCGGATATCGTCGTAGAGGGACGGGTTACCACTCCGGCAGTCGAGCACGCTTACCTTGAACCCGAGGCTGGGATTGCCGAATGGGACGAAGATCGTATCGTCGTTCACGCGGGCTGTCAGTATCCACAGATCATCCGCCGTCAACTTGCAGCTATCCTCGATTTCCCCGAAGACAGAATACGCGTCATCGCCCATCCAGCCGGAGGGGCATTCGGCGGGAAGACTGATATTTCCATCCAGGCTATCCTCGCATTAGCGGCGTACGTTACCAAGGGAAAGGTCAGGCTGACCCTGACCCGGAAGGAATCGCTAAAGTTCACTGTAAAACGCCATCCAATGGCGATGCACTACCGAATTGGGTTAGGCAGGGAAGGGCGTATCAAGGCAATAAGTGGGGATATCGTAGCGGACTGTGGAGCCTACGAGGCGCTCAGTTTTCCTGTACTCGAGCAGACAACAGCGTTTTCCACTGGCCCGTACGTGGTGCCGAACGTATCGATAACAACACGCGGTGCATTCTCCAACAATCCCCCCTCGTCCGCATTCCGGGGGTTTGGGGTCCCACAGCCGACGTTCGCTGTGGAGTCGCTCATTGACGAAGCGGCAATACGCTTGGATATCTCTCCCATCGCGATCCGAAAGTTGAACGCACTGACGCCGGGAGTCAGAAGTGGCGCCGGCCAGATTCTCGGTCCGGATACGCATCTGGCAGAGACTTTGGAGGCAATAGAGCGGGATTACGTCACTGCTAGGCACGAGGCTCCCGTGGGACGGGGTATCGGGATTGCGTGTGGATACAAGAATATCGGCCTCGGACTCGGCGAGAATGATTACGCGCATGCCGAGATCGAGCTTCTTCCTCAACACAAGGTACTCCTGCGTGTAGGTGCAATCGATCTCGGTCAGGGGGCCTGCACCATCCTGGCTCAGATAACCGCGCATGAACTCGGCGTTAGGTACGATGAAGTGGATGTTGCGACAGGTGACACTGCCCTCGATCCGGATGCGCGGGAGACGAATGCCTCGCGTCAGACGGTGATGTCGGGAAACGCGGTCCTCGACGCCGTCGATAATCTGAAAGATGCTATCCTGGAAATGGTAGGACGCCTTCTGCCGGAGTCCGAGCCAGCAGGGGCGAGAATAGAATCTGGAGCTGTGATCGGCCGCGCGGGGAAGTGTATCAGCCTGTTCGAACTGGTCGAACGTGCTGCCAAGAGAGGTGAGAGGCTAACTGCGCGTGGGAGCTACGTCGCCCCGAAGACGTTCCCGATCGGCTCTTGCAAGGGGAACAGGAACTACGTTACCTACGGATTCTTCTCCAATCTTGCCGTCGTGGATGCCGACGCGGGTACGGGTCAAGTAAAGGTCAAGAGACTAATATCCGCGTATGACGTGGGAAAGGCGATCAACAAGCTCACCGTGGAGGGCCAACTGGAGGGCGGTGCGCTTATGGGAATGGGCTACGCATTGTCCGAGGAGTATCGCTCTCACGGTCCAAATCGAACGGTCAACCTGGCCCAGTGCGGCACTACCCGTTTTGTTTCCCTCCCGGATGAACTCGATGTGCGGTTGATCGAACCGGGTGATTCGGTGGGGCCGTACGGGGCCAAGGGCGTGGGTGAGATGGCAATGGTTGCCGTGGCTCCTGCAATTACAAACGCGATCCGCGATGCCCTGGGTGTGCG
>CAZBSW010000075.1:0-8284 GCA_964494835.1 uncultured Thermotogae bacterium | reverse complement strand
CTACATCTGAGGAGAGTATACCATGAAAGCAAAGCTAAACGATGGATTAAAGAGCTTCATTCGTGGAACCGTGGCGGAAGTCTTACTCGACCTCATCACAGATCCCGTCCAGTCACCCGTTCGCGAAGAGGATGTGAGAGAAAGGCTCATTCAATCCCTGAGAAGAATAAAACAGGAAAGCCAGTACTTGTCGCAAGCCTCCCAAAAGGAAGAACAGCATAAGCGCAGTCTATCGAGGTGGACTCCATAGCGCGATCCGCCCTATTCCTGCAGCAAACAATGGATATGCTCGATACGTACAGGCGGGTTACTTAGGAATTGCATTCGAAATCGTGCCGCCGCCGAGTAGCCGATCATCACGATAGATGGCGACGATTTGCCCCTTTGTTACAGCGCGTTGTGGCGCGGCAAATTCCAGTTTGAACTGTTCTTCCGAAATGGCATGGAATACAGCCGGGACGGCGGGTGAGCGATAACGAATCTTGACATCGACGTGGACTCCGTCTTGCGGTGGCTTGCCACTGATGAAGCTTGCCTCATCGGCGACAAGGCCGCTCGAATAGAGGGCATTTGCCTCACCCACGACGAGCGCGTTCTTAGCCCTGTCAATAGAGATAACATATAGAGGTTGCACGCTTGCGATTCCCAGCCCGCGTCGTTGCCCTATCGTGTAATGGGGAAGGCCGTTGTGCTCGCCGATCTTCTTCCCGGCGAGATCGAGTATCGGCCCGGGCACAATCTCTCCCGGATCGAACAGGAAGTCGGTAGAGCCATCGAGAGCAAAGCAGAGATCTTGGCTCTCCGGGAGTGAGGCGGCGTGCAATCCAACGCGGCGGGCGATGGCGAACACATCGTCTTTCCCCAGTCCTCCTACCGGGAAGAGGATACGGGCGAGATCATCCTGCTTCAGCCCGTAGAGAAAATAGGATTGGTCTTTGTTCGGGTCGACCCCGCGTGCGATGAACGAAGCCCCGGTCTTATCATGATAGAGACGGACATGGTGCCCGGTGGCGACGCGGTCAAACCCATGTTCGGTGGCGTACTTGAGCGCCAGTCCAAAACGCAGATAACGATTGCAACGGCCACACGGATTGGGTGTCTCGCCGCGGCGATAGCGAGCGGTATAGTCGCGCAGCACATGGTCGTAGAAGAGGTCACTTGCCTCGATCGTGCGATGCGGTATGTCGAGTTCTGCTGCTGCAATGGCGGCGTTGTCAAGCGAACAACACTTAGTTCGGCCGTCGTAATCGGGAGCGCCGGGGTAAGACCAGAACCAGAACGTGATCCCCTCGACATCATGTCCCTGTTCCTTCAACAGGTACGCGGCGACGGTGCTGTCAACACCGCCGCTCATGCACACCAAAACCCGCAATCTTATCCCTCGCCCTCGCGCGGCACCACACACAAAAACTCGAACGGTTCTGTTCCCGCATTCAGGAACTGATGCTCCTCATTGCCCGGGACGAAAACGAAGTTCCCCGGCGCAACTGCGGGCTCACCGGTTGCACCCTTCACCTTACCGCGGCCGGAAATGATGAACACCTCGTGCTCCCAACGATGAGTGTGATATGGACTGCAGCCGCCTTCACCAAGGGTGAACAGACGCATCACGAAGTTCTCCGCTCCTTGATCAGGCCCGATCAACACGCGTTTCTGGGCGTACAAGGCACGACTCCCGTCGTGCATATCAAGCGAAGTCACACTCCTGCCTTCTCCAATGATGATCATGCTACCACTCTCCTTACAAGCGGTTTACGATGAATGGAACGAGCATCTCCTGTTGTGTGAGCCCAGCATGCATTCCGCGCAGTCTGGTGCTGTCTTTGTACGGATAGTAAAGCGCCTTCTCACCGGTGGAGGAGATGATCAGATCGCCGATGCGATCGCGCACCTCGCGTCTGATCTTGCCCGTCCCGAACAGTCCGGCCTCAAGCGCTTCTTCCGAATCAAGGCAGAGGATGTCGTCTCCGAATGCTTCGTTTATGAATCGCCTCACTTGTTCTTTCCTCCCGTCTCGCACGAACAGATAGGCGGAGCGGGTGTCTCCCACCGGTGGCAGAGAGAGGTTATTGAACAATGGGGGATAGTCGGTGATGTCGACGTAATCGTCGTCGGTCATCGGCATGAAGCCGTGATCCGACGCTATGATGAGAAGAGTATCTTCGACCCGGCCATAAAGCTCTCGTGCGAAGGAGGCATCCACAGAGCGCAGCTCAGCGGCGAAATGATCGGTCCACGGACCACGCACGTGGGCGATGGTATCGGTTGCTCCCCAATACATACTGATGAAAGTCTTTTCGCTTGCGCGATTTAGTATCTGTCTTGCCGTAACGAGCATGTCGGACAGGTTTACTCCCGGGTACATGACGGCACCACCGTTGTACAGCAAGCTCGATAGTCCGCTCGAGGCGAGATGTTTGCTCAATATCACATGCGATTCCACGCCGAGCGGACGCAGTTGTTCAAGTAGGGTAGGGACATTGAGGAATGTCTTTACATCGATCCCCGCCTCAAGCGCAGAATCGCTCACCTTGTTTCCCAACACTGATAGGCTGAGCATGTTGGTGATCGCCGCCGTCTCTTTGAGATAGAGGCGATAGCCGAGCATGCCGTGTTCCTGCGGGGTGAGGCCGGTGTTAAGCGTGGCGAGCGCAGTGGCGGTGGTGGCTGGGAATACCGACGTAACCGGCACCATCGTCCCGCGAGCGATCAGTTCGTGCAAGAGCAGGTCGGGTAACTCGGAGAGCAAACGATTAAGGTGCAGATACCCCATGCCATCGAGGATGAATAACAACACCCGTTCCGCCGGCGATGGAAGAAAGGCGTCGAGTTCCGTTGGCTGCAATGTGTGCTCGCCGAACAACATGCGGACAAATCGCGGGATGCCGTCGATCGAGTAGCCGCCGTAGTCGGGCGCGATGAGTTCACCTGGCAACAGATCGCTCAGGTGATGGGAACGGATCTTCTTTTCTACATTCTCAGGCGAGATCATGGCTAGATTGTAATCGCCGTATCGATAATTGAAAGTACTTGCCTACGCCGGTTGTCTTGTCTTGCTTGATGGATGCAGGTATGGATCCCGTTCATGACAAAGCCGGACCTCATCGTCATATCTGCATGATGGTCTTCTCGATCTTCAGCCCGTTTGCGAGCTGCCCGCGTGTGTCAACACCTGACGTGGTCAATCCGGCGAGAAACGGTCCGGTCGGTACGCACGTCTCTTGGGGTAAGGCGCCGCGTGCGGTGATCTCGCCCGTTGCGAGCATGAACGCGATCTGAGCGATGGGAAAGCCGGTCGTGCGCATCATGGCCGAGAGGCCGGTCGACGGATCGTAATTGTCGATCATCTCATATCGCACTTCGCAAGGCGCCCCGGCAGGAATTCCGTGTGCGGATCCACTCGCGGTGCCGCGCGCCAGCACCCGCAACAGGACCACATCCGGTTCGCCGAACGACAGGTATTCTTCAAGTAGATGCACGGCGACGACGCGGGGCACAACCTCTCCGCTCTCGGTTGTGACAGGCGTTTCGCCGAAGAATCCGAGGTCGGCCATTGCCCTCACCTTTTCCACATGTCCCGGATAGCGGATCGTCTTGTAGTCGAGGTTTTTGACGCGGCCACGCAGCGTGTGTGGCAAGGTCGAGCTCCCGCCCGAGGTGTGAAACGCCTCCAGCGTGCCGTACGGTGCGGGGAACGAGATCTCCTCGCATTCGGTAAGAGAGGGAATGGAAACGATCTCACCGTCCCGCAGCACTTGTGACGGTTCCATGTACTCGTTGATCAATCCGTGCGGGGAGAATACGATCTGATAATCGAGCGGCGGCCGCGGGTGCTGTGGTAGCCCGCCGACGCGGATCGCCACCTGTTCTACCTCGTCAAGCTCCTCGATTGCGGCTGCGGCAAGGATGTTCACTAGCCCCGGTGCCAGTCCGCAGTCGGGGATCACAGTTACTCCCGCTTCTCTCGCCCGCTCATCAAGCGCGAGTTCGCCCGCCACAATGCGGTTGTTCCCGCCCAAATCGCAGAAGGAGATACCGGTATCGACCGCCGCTTCCGCGAGGGCAAGGTTGAAGAAATAGGGGACGGCGCTGATTGCAACCGTGCATCCGGTCATCGCCTCGCGCACGGCACGCGGGGCACTGACATCGAGGCGCAACGGGACGATGCGTTTGTCCGAAAACCTTGCCGCGAGCGACTGTGCCCGATCGCGATCGCGATCGGCAACGATTATCCCGTCCACCTCTGCGCGAGAGGCGAGATGGTAGGCAATTGCCTGTGCCATCATGCCTGCTCCGATCAGGAGTATACGCATGCTCACTCATCTCCCATCAGTTCGATTAATTGCTGCCGCATCTCTTCAGGCCATGTGTCGAGTTTCCAGGGCAAACGAACACCGTTATCCGTACTCGAGCCGGCCGGTCCTTGGCCCGAGGCGCACGTGGCCGCATGGGACGTTGTCGTTGCCGCGAGCGAGAGCGAGCCCGTCCCTGTCATCTGCATCGTGGTTGGGTCATCGGGCGGGACGAATCCGCCGCTCGCCGAGCCGGTAACCGTTCCTATAAGGTATTCCGTTGCGTTTGACACGGTGACCGCGACGTACAGCGTCCCGGCTCCGCTCCCGGCGGTCTCCGATGATAGGGCAACACCGCCAGTCGCAAGCTCGATACCGCCGCGTAGGGTTATCGGCTCGTCCGTGGCGAGTGTGCCGTGCGCAAGGAACGTCACCCATGCGCTGACCGCAAGTGTGTTCATATCACAGACGCCGGATCCGTTGGCTGTCCCCTTGGCAGTGAAGGCAGTGTTGACATCGTTGACCGAAAGCGTCCCGCTGAGTGCGACGTCGGCGTTCACCTGTGCTGTGACATTAGTACCGGCGAACCAGAGAATAATGGTTCCGGATAGATCGCCGCTTCCATCCAGGCTTGCCTGTACAAGGCCCACCTGCAGCGGGTCCTCATCAGCGGCACTCGGCTCAGCATAGGAGATACATGCGGCAACAGCAACAACCAACGCAATGAACAATGAACGTTTCACGATCGCTCCTCTCTCGACTGGCTAGTTGGTGAGAGTATACCGAGAGAAGAGCGTCTGTTTAAGAGAACGCGCTAGTGGGTGTGCTGATGCTTTCCCCTCACTTGCTGGCAGCTCGGTAGATCAGTATCTTTGAGAGATCTATTCTCGGGCGGACTCACAAGGGGGAACAATGACGGATCGTGTGGCGATCATCGGTGGCGGAAACTTGGGGACAGCAATTGCCCGCGGCTTGGCAGCTTCGGGGAAGATCAGCGCAGATAAGATCACAATCACTCGCCGGTCGATTCATCTGCTGGAGGAGCTCAGACAGGAAGGATTCTGCGTTGACGGAGACAACGTTGTAGCGGTGCGGTCAGCCCGAATCGTCTTGGTTACCGTCCGACCAAGCCAGTTGAATGCTGTTCTGCGCGAGATCGCTCCCGCCCTTGTGGAAGATGAGCACTTGCTGATTTCCACGGTCTCCAACGCCTCTATCGCCGAGATCAAGCGGCAATTGGGAAAGGAAATTGCTGTTCTGCGGGCGATGCCGAATATCGCCGTTTCTGTGGGGGAGTCGATGACCTGCCTTTGCAGCGGCGCATCTGTCGGGCCGGAGATGGAAGAAGAAGTGCGCGAGATCTTCGCCACGTTGGGGAAGACGATATTCATTACCGAGGAGCAGATGACGCCCGCTACAGCATTGTGCGCTTGCGGAATCGCGTTCTTTTTGCGTGCAATCCGAGCCGCGGCGCAGGGGGGAGTCGAGGTTGGATTCCATGCCAGCGAGGCGATACGACTTGCCGCTCAGACGGCTCGGGGTGCAGCATCATTGCTCCTCGACGGTAACACGCATCCTGAGGTGAAGATTGACGATGTGACAACCCCAATGGGGGTAACGATCGCCGGCCTGAATACCATGGAGCATCACGGATTCAGTTCCGCGATGATCCGTGGAATCATTACCTCAGCCGAGAAAGCGGCAACTCTGTACCAGGAGCAAGAAGATGGCACTGGAAAGTGTCAGTAAGCGGCGCATTGGGCAGACCGACCTTGTGGTACTCCTCGGGGATATCACACTGCAGGACGTGGATGCGATTGTCAACGCCGCAAATCCGTCTTTGTGCGGCGGTGGGGGAGTGGACGGCGCAATTCACCGCGCCGGTGGGCCGTCGATCCTTGTTGAATGTCAGGCCTACGTCCGTCAGCACGGGAAACTCCGTCCAGGGAGGGCGATGTGGACCAACGGCGGGAATCTGAAAGCAAGATGGGTGATTCACACCGTTGGTCCGATCTATCGCAGCGATCGCGAGTCGGAACCGGTTCTTGTCAGCGCATATCGGGAATCGCTCAAACTTGCCGATGAACTGGCGCTCACAAGTATCTCCTTCCCCGCGATCAGCGCCGGCGCGTACGGCTATCCGCTGGGCAAAGCCGCACAGGTGGCGGTAGCGACGGTCGCCAGCCATCTTACCCGCGACACATCACTCGAATCAGTCCGGCTCGTCTGCTTCAGCAAAGACGCGTACGCTGTCTACCAGCATCACCTGAAAGCGTTATCCAAAGCGTGACGCGAGATCTTTGCATCATCTGTTCCTCGGACATAAGCAGACAGCTGTAAGAGACGCGAGCCGTTCTCTCGCCCGCTCGTTACACTCGCTCGAGGCGCAGAGATCGCCAAGAAAGGCTTTCTGTTCTATTCTTTCCCCATGTCATTGCTCTTCCCTGCGCGCCTGTCTGGTCGAAGAACATCGGCAGACAGGCCTGCGCCTCTGCGAGATATATAAGCATTTCTCTCGGCCGTTCGCTATCGCTCATTCAAAGCGCAGGGAGTGCCAAGATACACTACATCACCTGTTTTTGCCTACCTTGTCCCGGCGCTTTTCCTGGCGCGGATCAATGTTGTAATCAATCACCCGATTCGATAGTCCCTCGAATCCGGATCTTCGTGTACGTCGTGCTCTTCGTGGTCAATCCAGCTATTTGGCGCCTGAAATTGGTGAGACACTCATGATTGCAGGGGCCAGAATGGGACGAGGTTTTATTTGGCGTTGGGGGTGCAAATTACAGGCACCGCTCCGAACAAACTGGACAGGATCTTCAACATTGTTGTCTTGCCCTGTCTCACAGTCCCTGTCTTCGATCTTCTCATGCGCGGTTGTGCGCCCAAGTGGGATAAGAGACAATTGGCCGCTATGAGTGCGCGGGGTGCTTCTCGTATCAACCGCGCAAGGGGTGGTACGAATCGTCGTTGAGATCGGGAATTTGACACATTGGGAGAAGGAGTATCCGGAGAAATTCGCCCCGCTGAACGAAGTGTTCTCCCGAATTCATCGCGGGGATAGGATCTTCGTCGGAACCGGTTGTGGCAAGCCGCAGTATCTCGTAGACGAGATGGTGCGCTATGTGGAGAACCACCCCAAGGCGTTCTTCGATGCCGAGGTTCTGGATGTTTGGACACTGGGCGTTTCCCCTTATCTGCGCGAGGACGTGAAGCGGAACTTTCGCCTCAATTCGTTCTTTGTCAGCGGTAACAATCGCCAAGCCGTCAACGAAGGACTTGCCGACTATACCGCCATCTTCTTGTCGCAGGTGCCGGATCTGTTCTACCGCCGTGTTGTTCCGATCGACGTGGCCCTTGTGCAGACTTCGCTCCCGGACCGTTATGGCTATATGAGTTTGGGGATCAGCGTGGATATCGTGCGCGCCGCCGTGGATAGCGCGAAGACCGTGATCTGTCAGACGAATGTAAACATGCCCCGTACGCATGGAGACAGCTTTGTGCACATCAAGGACGTAGGCTTTGTCGTCCCTCATGATGAGCCGTTGCTGGAATACGATGCGGATCTTCCCGACGAGGTGTCGCAGAGCATCGGTAAGTATGTTTCGCATCTGATCGAAGACGGGGCGACGATTCAGGTCGGGTACGGGAAGATCCCAAATGCTATCCTTGCTAATCTGCGCAACAAGCGTCATCTCGGCGTGCATACCGAGCTTCTGAGCGACGGCGTCGTCGAATTGATGAAGCTTGGTGTAATCGACAATGTCTGCAAGGAGATCGATCGCCACAAGACGGTGGCCGCGTTCTGTATGGGGAAGAGGGCTACCTATGAGTACCTGTCCGACAATCCGGCGATCGAATTCCGTCCCGTGCAGTACACAAACAATCCGATGGTCATCGCCAGGAATCCGAAGATGACGGCGATCAACAGCGCGCTTGAGATTGACTTGACCGGGCAGGCAACGGCGGAATCGATCGGCAAGATGCTATAC
>CAZBSW010000074.1:0-8287 GCA_964494835.1 uncultured Thermotogae bacterium | reverse complement strand
GCAGTAAATGCGACGGAGGAGGAGCTGGAAGTACTCCAGGCAACCCACAAAGAATGGGCGGATGCTCTCGAACGGCGGCCAATCTCAGCGATTGACTATCTCAAATATCACGATGCTTTTCACATGGGTATTGCAGAGCTTGCGAAGTCGCAGCGACTCGCTCGAGTAATCGATCAGCTACTCCGCGAAGGCACTCGTTTGCGGATGAGCGATCCGTTGATGTCTGATTCCGGACTGGAGACTGAGAAGGAAGATAGTCGGGTTCTTATCGAGGCTATCAGAGACCAGGATGATAAGGAGGCGCGACGCTTGCAAGAGAAGCACATCAGCGAATCAAAGGCACGGGCTCTCCAGTGGCTCATTGAACGAGGCGGGGGTGGGAGTATCTCTCTTGGGTAACCAGCCCACCAAAGGGTACGAAAGGAGGAGGAGTGCGTTTCCAGGAGACGGATGTGCTTGTAATCGGGAGTGGTGGAGCCGGGATGCGAGCGGCGATAGAGGCTGCCAAGGTCGCCAAAGTAGCGCTGGTGAGTAAGGGCCCGCTCGGCCGAAGCGGCGCGTCCGTACTCGCCGGCGCTGACGTGATGGCGGATGGCGGAAGTCTGCATCGGCTAGGATTCAAGAATGATCCGGACGACACTCCAGAGGCATGGGCTGGGGAAATCATCATCGAAGGATTCGCGTTGAACGAGGAGCGGCTGGTAGAGGCCTACGTCGCCGGAGCTGGGCCGGAGGTCGGTCACCTTGTCGAGTGGGGACTATCGGTCCGCACGATCCTCCCTCGGGCACTGATCACCACAGGGTCGTCAATCTGTGCAGCTCTCCGTAAGGGAATCGGTGAGAGGAAGACAGCAATTACGGCAATGGATGGCTGCCTGGCCGTGGATCTACTCAAGACCGACGGGCGTGTGTCTGGCGCACTGATTCTTGAAGCTGAGTCTGGAGAGTTTGTTGCGGTGTCTGCAAAGGCGACAATTCTTGCAACCGGTGGATGGCATCATGCCTATTCGTTCAATGCCGGCCCCGACGAGGCAACTGGTGACGGTCAAGCGATGGCCTTGCGTGCCGGCGCCGAGTTGATCGACATGGAGATGGTCACCTTCGCGCCCAACATCCTGCTTGCTCCTCCACGACACCGTGGTAGTTTGTGGTTCTACGTTCTGCCCGGTCAGTTGCTCAATAGAGACGGATACGAGTTCCTTTCTTGGGAGGATCCAAAGGTCGCGAAGCTTGCACTGACCAGCGAATGGAACAAGTTACTCTTCTCCAAGGCCTCAATGCGTGAGATCCTCGCTGGGCGAGGTGGCCCACTGGGCGGGGTCTTCTTCTCAATGAAACACCTCCCGACGAATCTCTTTGACGTGTTGGAGGAAGAATACCCTGGATGGCGGTTCCAGGGAGATGACTTCTCAGCGCTGATGGCAAGAATGCGTGAGGGAGATGCCGTAGAGGTCGGTCCGGCCGCCGAGTACTTCGAGGGAGGCATAAGAATCAATGAGCGATGTGAGACCTCGCTACCCGGCTTGTATGCAGCCGGAGAGTGCACTGGCGGGCTATTCGGCGCCAATCGCGTCGCAGCGGCAACGACGGAGATGTTGGTACAAGGGGCAATCGCCGGCCGCGAAGCCGGTAACGCTACATGTAGCAGGGAACTTCCGGAGCCCGATCGGCGCCAGATGGAATCGATCCAGGAAGCAGCGCTTGCCCCGCTTGAGCGCCACCGGAACGAAGCAACACATGAGCTAAGAACCTCACTGCAAGATACCGCATATCAGGATGTCGGAGTCATCCGAACCGGCAAACGGGTGCGTCGCGCTAGGGGAATGCTCAATGAACTTGACAAGGTCTGGAACCGTCTCGGCCTTGAAACACGTAGGCGCGCCTGGAATAAGGAGTGGTGCGATGCGCTTGAGCTGCGAAACATGATCGCGATGGTTCGAGCCTCAGCTGCGGCGGCAGAAGAGCGGACGGAAAGCCGCGGCGTCCATATGCGGGAGGACTATCCGGTCACCGACAACGCATCCTGGCGCAAGCACATCGTTGTGCAGATGCATGGTGATTCTCTCGACCTTTCGTTCGCGGAGGTCGGGTCTCCAAGGGATCTGCCGCCTGATGTCGTCCCGTACGAGACCGCAATTCTCCGAGCTGCTGACGAACTCGAGCGGGTGGGGAGGGCATCATGACGGATCCCCGTGATATTGAGGTTAAGGTTCGTTCCTGGAGCGAGACCGGAGAGGGCGAGTTCGTCTCCTACTCACTGCCAGTGAACGGAGAGACTGACGTTCTGAATGCGCTGCAGTACGTACGCGCTCATCTGGACCCAAGCGTTTGGTATCGAAGCTCGTGTCGCCGTGGTGTTTGCGGCGGTTGCAGGATGACCATCGATGGTGTGCTTCGTTTGGCGTGCGAGACGGAAATCAAAGACGGGATGCGGATTGATCCGTATCGGACCAAGGAGGTTTCCAATGACTGATGACGACATGCTTACGGTTGAAGAAGCAGCGCACGAGGTGCGTCTTGCCAGCCGGCGGATCGCCCTTCTCCACCTTGCGTTTTCACAAGCTGCGATACGAAACCTTGGTGAGGAGAAGGGGCGGCGGCTGATCATCGACGCAATCAAGATCTACGGAACAATGGTTGGAAAGGAAGTCCGCAAGGCGGTGCTGGAAGAAGGCCTCGAGCCGGTGCCCGAGAACTATGGCGTCGGTCGGAGTCGGAGCCTCCCCAAGATAGGCATGCATGCGGGGGGCGAGACGGTCGTGGAAGAAGGACGGACCCGTCGCCGTGCCTACGGCTGCGTGATGGCAGGCGTATGGAAGGAATACGGTGAGGAGAATCTCGGCCGCCTATACTGCTTGATCGATCCTGCAAAGTACATGGCATACAACCCTGCGTTCACCCTGTCGCACATAAAGGCGATACCCTCCGGCGACCCACATTGCGAGTTTTGCGTACGCAAGACAACGGAACAAGAAAGGGCCGACTTTGCCTCTGAGACCGCCGATTGGAGCTACATCGATCAATGCGACGACGAGAAGGAGTGGGTGTGAACCGAATGCGTTCTTGGAAAACTACGACACAGCGCCTCTCCATTGCGGATCCTGAAGACGTGCTTCGCTCGTTGGATGGATCCGCGGTGGATCTTCCCGAATGCTGGACTTCATATCTTCGGGGGAACAAGCCGTGGATATCGTAAATACCATATGCCAGAGCTGTTACTTCTATTGCGGGCTGAGAGTTCATCGGGAAGGCGATCGGATCATCCGAATCGAGGGATTGCCCGAACATCCTGTTAACCGAGGGACGATCTGTGCCAAAGGACTGGCGGCTCAGCAGCTCGTCACCGATACAAAACGATTGACACGGCCTTTGCGTAGGGTCGGATCTCGCGGTAGCGGAGATTGGGAAGCCATCGGGTGGGATGAGGCGCTCGATTGGATTGCCAGTGAAATGAGTGACGCAGCAGAGGAGGTCGGGCCTGAATCTGTTGTCTATCATCGCGGTCATGCCCCCGGCTGGGTTACCACAATGAACTACGTAACCCGGTTCATGAACGTCTTTGGATCACCCAACGTACTCACGCACGCTCATCTCTGCTTCGCCCCGCGCGCAATTGCGCACACTTCCACCTACGGCGGGGTGCCCGAGCCAGACTTTGATGGTGCGGATTGCATATTGCTGTGGGGATTCAACCCTGCATATACGTCAGTCGCGAACTACGCCCGCCGCATTGTCGACGCAAAAGCTCGCGGGGCGAAACTGGTGGTTGTTGATCCTCGTTTCACACCTACTGCGGCAAAGGCAGACCTGTGGCTGCAACCGAGGCCATCGACCGACGTCGCGTTAGCGATGGGTGTCGTGAAGATTCTTATTGAGGAACGACTATATAACAAGCGGTTTGTCGATGAGTTCACGGTCGGATTCGATCAGCTGGCAGAGCACGTCAGGACGATCGAACTCGAGAAGGTAGAAGCAATCACGGGGGTCCCTGTGGACTTGATCAAGCGCGCGGCGCGTCTGATCAGCGCTGGGAACCGGACCGTGGTCAAAGAAGGGAACGGCCTCGATCAGCACATCAACGTCGTTCAGGCAGTTCGCGGAGTGGCTTTGACCACCGCACTGCTCGGCAGTATCAATGCCCACGGCGGTGACATCCTTGTGCCGCCGCTTCCCTTTGCTGATGTTCAGCTGCGCGGTGTCCGAGGACCCGATGCTGAACAGCGTTCATTGTCGACACATCCATTGTACTACCGCAACGGGAACTCGCTTCACGACGAAGAGCTGTTTGCTGCCTTGGAGACGGGGAGACCATACCCAATCAGGGCACTCATCGTGCAGGGCGGCTCGATCGTCGCCGCAAACTCGAATACTGAACGCACTCTCCGCTTGCTTGATCGCATCAACTTCATCGTGGTGCACGATCTCTACCCTACGGCGACCAGCCGAATCGCCGACCTCGTTCTCCCCGCCACGAGCTTCCTAGAGAGGAATTTGCTCCTCTACTATCGCTACCGGCCGAGCGCCCAGGCGAACATGACCGCGCTCCAGCAGCAGGTCGTCCCCCCGGTAGGAGAGAGTCGTAGCGATCTCGATCTCATATTTGCCTTGGCAAAGCGGCTTGACATGACCGAACAGTTCCCGTGGAAGACGGTGGAGGAGGCGTTCGAGTGGGAGCTCGAACCTGTCGGGATAACGCTCGAATACCTCAGGCAGCACCCCGAGGGATATCAGAAGACCTATACGCCGGAAGAGCTCTACTGGGCAAACGGGCGCAGCGTTTTTCCCACCGCTTCCGGCAAGGTCGAACTGGTCGCCGATCGACTGGCGGCGTTCGGACATGCGCCGCTCCCTGAACTAGAAGAAATACCCGAACCGCTACGTGTGAGCGAGGAGTATCCGTTCCTCTGCAGTACCGGCCTTAAGCTCGGGATTCATACTCACACCGAGTTTCGAACGTTGCCTTGGATCGAGGAGATTGAGCCGGCTCCGTTCATCGAGATTCATCCCGCGGCGGCGGAAAGACTCGGCATATCAGACGACGCTCGGGTGCGAGTAACATCCCGGTGGGGAACCATAACGGCGCTTACCCGCCTGAGCGGGGGAGTCGCCGAAGACACGGTGATGCTCGCCTACGGCTACGGCCAACCGTATACCAGAGGCAACTGGAGATCAGCAAATGACCTGACGCCGGATGGATCGATCGCAACCGACCCGATTTCCGGCGCGACGAGCAATCGTCGCGTGCCTGTCCGGATTGAACCGATCGATGACGATCGACCGGCCATGAAACGCAGTGAGCAATTCCTGATTGAGAGCCTCGAGCGATGCGTAGGATGCCACACGTGCGAAGTCGCTTGCCGGCAGGAGTATGGCAAGGCGCGGATGCGGCTGCACACGGCGGGACCGGCGAAGAATACAAGCGGGCAGACACGAACGGAATACATGATTCTTGGCAAAGATTCATGCGATCTGTGTCGGGACCGAATGAGCCACGGGCTCGCGCCAGCCTGCGTGATTGCCTGTCCCACACATGCATTGGCAATTGTCTCGGGAAGCTCAGCAGTTCGCCTGTTGCAGGGCGACCGATATCAGCTTTGCGCCTCTGCGTCAACGGCGGAGCCAGCGGAGATCAAGCAACAAAGAGAATAGGAGGAGACATGTCGGATAACACCCAGGCCGTACACCGGGAAGCTTGGGAATCTCTCGTTCGCTCCGCGACGGAGGCTCCATACGCGAAGTACGGGATCTATGCGAGTCGCACCCTGGCAGTTCGTCACCCCGAGGTCTACCTAAAAGGAGATCGGTGGTTCTATGAAGGAGCTGCCAGGCTCAAAGGTTTTGCGCAGTGCTATGAGGAACCGACTGCACTTGCGTGGCGACACATGGAATATGGAGGCCCGTTCCACCAGGGAGACGAGAATTACTCCGGAATTGAGGGCGACCAGCCTCTCGCGTTCGATCGCATAGATCTCTTGTCGTACCGGCCGACTCAGCCGCAGCGTATCTTCCCCGGACCGTACGAGAAGGTTCTTGATCATCGCTTTGGCCCAATGGCCGTCTCACTCAAGACAGAGGGTCGTGTTGTAACGCCGCTCGAATTGGCGGAGATTGTCTACTTCCACGAAATCGCGCGTGGCCAAGATGCGGGCAGCCTCTTCCTCGTGCTGGCGACCGATGGAACTGCTTATCTCCTAGACGGCGAACGCCTATGGGAGATGGAAACGAATACTATGGTAGATCATCCCACAGCGCTCCCTTGTCTTGTCTTCAATGAGCAGGCGGTATCATATCCTCTTCTCGGGCGCGATGACGACGATCCAGCACTCCGCAGGGCGGTCGAGCATCTCGGCGGCACTGTTTCAGTCGATCTTGATGAGTGGGAGAGCGGGATTGTCGCTCAGCTACGCGAAGCTAGCACGCTCAACGGAGAGCGCCAGCATCGGATGGCCGCCATAGCGGCGACACGCGCCACAGGATACAAGTGCCACCCATACTACCAAGCATGGTCCGGCCTTGTTCCCAAGGAGGATTTCGATATCTCGATCTCCCGTCGCCTTTGCGTGGTTCGCGAGTTCGACCGCCGCGCCAACGCGGTCAGTCCGGCGGTCGCCTACCTCTACGGAATCGCTTCCGGTGAGGGATCGCTCATGGATCGAATGCGTCGCTTGTCACATGAGTACCTGATTCGCACTGGCGTGGTTCGCGAGGCGGAAGCGCGCGGATGGAAGGAGCCGTGGCGTCTGGAGTCGTGGGGACACGTATGGCCTTGCGGGCTCATGGAGCATACGATCGACGATGCGTTTCGTTCACGTACCGGACACTGCGTCAGCCAATGTCACATGATGGGCGCGGTTCTGAGCTTGCTTGAGGTTCCACATGTCATTGTCAACTTCGACCGCGGCGGTGTGAAAGAAGGAATCAGCCATCACTTCGTCTTGGCCCAGGATGGAAGCTTCCTTTTCGACGATGGAATCGTCAATTTTAGCGGGGTGGACAAGGATACGGAGAACTACGGGCCGCTCTTGTCTTTCGCAGTCGAAGGAGACTGGGGACGAACCGTTGCCTCGCGAATCTTCGGGAACATACAAGCCGCCCGATTTGCGGAGCTCTTGAAGACTGTGAACCGGTCACTCGACGGGCGTTTCCCGCTAGAGTTCTTCGCAAGCCTAAGTACTCGCGAGACGATGCCGATGGACAAGTTCCTGCAAGAGCTTTCTGAACAAGGGGTAGAAGAGGTGCCTCTCCCGTGATCAGTACCGGGTTTGCCGAAATATGTGCGACAGAAAGGGCACAGCACTTCGTACGTCGTCGGCTGCATACTCGGGAGCAGAGGAGTCTGGCGGTCGTTGTGAGTGTGGCTGGCCGGTTGGGAAGCCACCAAGCGCAGTGATCTACCGCAGGCAGGCCGAAGGAAGAACGAGGAGGTGATCGAAGTAGGACAGAACCAAACGGATAGGGTGGGAGTCGTTCTGACCTATTGTAGGCGGTGTGAGACTCAAGGAGGTTGCAAATGAGTAGAGCTAGATGGCTAGTGCTGACAGTCCTTGTCAGCTTGTTGGTTGGAGTTGGAGGGTTGGCGCAGTCCGTCAACAACCCGGATACGTTTGTTAAGGCGACGATCAATTCGGTAGAGACTCTCGATCCGCAGTTCATGATTAGTTCAGCGACGACAGAGCTCTCATTCAATGTCTACGAGTCGCTCCTCAGCCATCCGCAGGCAGATCTGGAGACGCTCATCCCCGGTCTCTGCACGGTTGTCCCTACACTGGACAACGGACTCATCACGATGTCTGACAGCGGAGAGACGTTCATCACGTTCCCGATCCGTAGCGGGGTCAAGTTCCACAACGGGGCAACCCTTACACCCGAAGATGTGGTCTATACGTTTAAGAGGGCCTTCCTCGTCGGCGGAACGTCGAGCAGTATCAGCATGCTGACGCAGACCCTGCTTGGCAAGGCAACATTCTCTGAGCTAGTGGACGACGTGGGCTATGACGCGGCTTACGATATCCTCGACGACATGGTCACCGCCTCCGGGAATTCAGTTACCTTCAAGCTTCCCAAGCCATTCGTGCCATTCCTTGGTGTTATGGCGGACGGCGGCGCTATGACCGCCATTCTCAACAAGGAATGGTGCATCGAGCAGGGGTGTTGGCCAGGCACGAAAGAGACCGGGCAGGATTACATGAACTTGACTCTGGAGTCCGATCCGTTATTTGACAAGATGAATGGTACCGGACCGTTCAAGTTTGTGTCGTGGGAGCCGATGTCTCGCGTGGTGCTGGAG
>CAZBSW010000073.1:0-8290 GCA_964494835.1 uncultured Thermotogae bacterium | reverse complement strand
ACATTGCTTCCTTTGTCTCCGATTCGCTCGCTCTTTCCCGCTTTTCCATCCGGAACAAGAGGAAGACCGCGAAAACATAGAGGAAGAGGATTGCAATGCTTACCGGACTTATTCCCCACACCTCTACGTTGGGAAAGATCTCGATTCCGGTAATGGCAAAGACTGTAAGCAGGATCGCGAACCCGCCGCTTGCAACGTGATACGGCTTTACTTTGCACAGAAGCGGCCCTTGCCCAAGCAAGAGGATGTCGACGATCGCAATGATGAGGATGTTGAACAGATTGCTCCCCAGCACATCGCCGATGGCGATGTTGGGCACATTGATCGTAGCGCCGGTGATCGTCGTCGTCAGCTCGGGAATCGAGGTGATCGTAGCGAGAAACAGAAGACCGATCCACCCTCGTCCGATACCGCTTCGTCTTCCGATTGCGTTACCGAATGAGGCGAGTCTGATTCCGGCGAAGATGATCGCCGATGAACATAGAATGAAAGTGAGCCAATCGATTGCCATTGCTTAATTGGACTCCTTGTTGTTGGACCTACTCGATCCTGCCGAGACGGCGCGTGTGTCGACCGCCGTCAAAGGGTGTGGAGAGCCATCTGGCGGCAATCTGTTCCGCTGTGCCGCTTCCTATCACCCGCGCGCCGAGGCAGAGCACGTTGGCATCGTTGTACCGTCGACTCAACCCGGCCGAATACGGTTCGCCGCAACGCGCGGCCCGGATTCCTTTCACCTTACCAGTTGCCATCGCCATTCCGGTTCCTCCCCTCCAGATGGGGGTTCCGAATGCATTGTCGTCGGTTGCGGTTGCAACCCTGCGGGAGTCGGGATGGTCGGCCGGCGAGGATGAGTCCGTCCCCATATCGACGATTGTGTGTTCTTGGAGGACAGACGCGAGCAGCGTGTGCCTCGGTTCCGCGCCGGCGTGATTGCAGCCGATGATTATCTTCATCTCAGATCTTCTTGAACAACCACTTGATCATGTCCCCATACATCTTGAATCTTTCGCGGATCCCGGTGGAGAAACCACGTTTTTCTTCCTTGAGAACATGCGTAACCCCTTCCAGTTTCACCTTCTCCTGTTTCCAACCTTCCTTCACCGCAAGTTTTGATAGGGCGAATTCGATCCCGTAGTTCATCTCGTGCACATTCGCCTTTGCCCGCTCCCACAGCCGTTTGGTCAATATCCGTTGGCCGGAGGCGTAAGGATTGAATTTCTGTGCAAAATCGGTGTTCCTACGGCCGTTGGAGAAGACTCCGACAACCATATCCACACCGTTATCGGCGTAGGCATTGATGAACCGCATTACGTGCTCCTTGCTTAGTCCGACAAGATCGGCATCAAGAAAGAGCAACACATCATTTCGCGCCCGCGTCACTCCTTCGTCGAGCGCTTTCGCCTTACCGCAGTTTTCCGCAAGACGAATAACCTGTACCGGAAACTGCTGTGCAACAGCGGCCGTTCCATCGTCCGATCCGTCATCGATCACTATGACCTCGTCTACAGCCGCACATTCAACGAGTGGTCGCAATACCGCACCGATTCGAGACGCTTCATTGTACGCAGGCACTATTGCGGAAATCTTCATAACTATAAGAAAGGAATAGATAAGTCAGGATGCAAATCGCCTCGCCCCAGGACGTTAATTGTATCGCCGCATACGAGCAAAGTCAATTGCAAGCATCTTCACGCGTGCCTTCTTCGGGATATGGTTGTCGCCTGGCCCGTTGGGGTGTCGGCGAACCATTCTTCTACCTCTGAGATGAGGCCGTCCATATCACTGATCCTTTTGCCGGCAATCGGAAGGGCGGCGGCGAATCGCTGACCGTACCCTTTGCTTGTGATGCGTTGGTCAGTGATGATGATCACGCCGCGATCGCTTGTCGTTCGGATGAGGCGCCCCACTCCCTGGCGTAGCTTGAGGATCGCTTGCGGGAGCGACAGATCGGTGAACGCGTCCCTTCCGTTGGCGGTTAGCCTGTCGGCGAGGGCGGAGAAGACGGGATCAGTGGGAACGGGAAACGGGAGTCGCGTGATGATAAGGATCTCCAATGCCTCTCCTGGCAGGTCGACTCCCTCCCAGAAGCTGTCCGTTCCCAGTAGGATAGTTCCTCTCTTCCTGTTCTTGAAACGTGCGAGCAGCTTGGCGCGCGGACCGTCCACCCCTTGAGCAAGAACGGAGCTATCATCCCCGATGGCGGTGAGCACTGCCTTGAGGAGTCTGTACGATGTGAACAGAACAAGGATCTTGCGATCTGTCTCAGCAAGAATCCGTATGATGCAGTCAGCGATTGCACCAGCATATGTATCGGTTGCTGCAGTCACCGGCGGAAGAAAATCGGCGTAGAGCATGCGCATCCTTGTTTCGTAGGAAAACGGATTTGCAACACTGGCATAGCTTACTTTGCCGGGCGCCGACTTGAGGCCGAGGGACTCATTGAGGTATCTAAAGTCACCTCCTTGGGAGAGGGTAGCCGAAGTCAGCGTGAGCGATGTGAGGTGTGGAAAGAGCTTATCCTCAAGGAACGGAGCGACGGTCAGTGGCGAATGATGGAGGTACGGTTCATCCGCGATGAATTCATACCAGCAGACGCTGTTATCATCAGTGGAGGAGAAGATCTTGTCGAACGCGTGCACGATACCATCCACCTCCGCGATCAATCCGTCCGCCTCGTGTTTGTTCTCTTGTGTGTCCAGAAGATCCGAAAGCGCCTCGATAGACCTTGCCAACGCCTCTAACCCCTGGATAAGCGTGCTCATCTCGCCGTGAAACGGCAGAAGGTTGGGAGAGCGACCGCGACCGGGGGGGAGCCCCTGCCCGATCGAAGCAAACAGACGCGCATTCGCACCACGCAACGATGACACAAGGTCATGTACACCTCTGACCTTGTCATCGAGGCGGGACAAAGGAAGGCGGGACAACCATCCACCGGTGCGCCGCCCCAGCGGGTGTTCGATCGCACGGAGGAATGATTCTACTGTGTGTACAGTCAGGGTGGTGGTGAAAGCTTGTCTCGCCGCTGTCTCCAGAGCGTGCGCCTCATCGACGATCAGGAACTGATACTCGCCGATGATTCCTTGATCCATCTGTTGATCGGCGAGGAGGAGGGAATGGTTCACCACGACGAGGTTCGCTCTCCTCGCGCGTCGCCGGGCGGCGACAGAAAAGCAGTCTTCGTAGAATTCGCAGAAAGTGCCAAGGCAGCGATGAGGATCGTCGTATAGTCTTTTCCAGAGTCTGTGGGCCCGATTGTCGGAAAGGAAGGCACTGTTCTCTTCAATATCTCCAGTGGAGGTCTCAAACAACCACCGTGCGAGCGGTGCAAGAGTGGGAAGGAGATCACGTTCCAGCCCCTCGATCAATTCGCCCAGTGTGGTTTGCCAACGACGCAGACATAGATAGTTTCTCCTTCCCTTAAGTAGGGCGATTCTGAGCGCCGGGAACAGATGCGCGGCGAGGAACGGGACATCTTTCCCATGCACCTGTTCCTGCAATTGCTTCGTCCGCGTGGATACGACAACACGCGCATCGGCGTGATCTCGCAGATAGAGAATGATGGGGATGAGGTAGGCGAACGTCTTGCCGGTTCCCGGTCCTGCTTCCACAACAGCGGTTCCCTCATGCGAAAGGGCATCGAAGACGTACTGTGCCATTTCTTTCTGTCCCGATCGCTCTTCGAATAGAGCAAGATCCTTTGCCAAGAGGCCCATGGGGGAGAGAACAGCGGCGAGCGAAACTGGTGGTGGAAGTGATAAAGGGGCCTGTTCATCGGCTATAGGCATCTGTTCAGGTTTGGCGAACATGATCAATCGCCGCACGAGGTCGCCTGTTGCTGCGGGAAGGAGTTCGGCAAGGAGTACGAGCAGATCGGGTGATAACTTGAGGCATTCCTCAACGAGTGACGAGAAGATCGCGAACAGACGTTCCGGGCCGTCTTTGTTGCGGATACCGTAGTGCGCACAGATGCCGGCAAGTCTGTGATCGGGAAGGGTGGGAAGCAGCGTACGTGCGAGCAGGCCAACATCTATCGTTTCCTCGTCTCCTGCCTCGAAGACGAGGCACACGGCCTCATCTGACTCTGCCTGATTGCTTTGTGTGAATATGCCGTTTACGAACAGGGCCTTCTTCCCACTGGCGATTACGGACACCCTTCCCAGGCCGACCTTCTCCCACGGAAGCTGTGGCATCTCAGAGCAGATTGCGGAGGAGGTCAATTCTCTTGACCAGGCCAACGAGCCGTCCGTCCTTATCGACTACGGGCAGACTCTTCAGATTCTTGCGGATAATCAGGTCCGCAGCCTGGAGGTCGTCATCCTCTTGTGTGACCACGAGAGCGTCGTGCTGCATGTACTTCTCGATCTGGTCATTGGCGATCTGGGCGAGTTTTTTGGATATCTGATTGAGGTCGGGGATGAACGAGGCGGTATGAAGCATATCGAAATAACCGGGGAGAGTCGCCTTGATGATATCCTTCTCCGAGATATAACCGATCACTTTTTCTTCCTCGTCCACTACCGGGATGTTTGGTATACCGGCGCTGTCAAGGATGAATATCAGCTCGCGCACAGAGATGTCTTTCTCGCATGCGGTCAGGTCTTTCGTCATTATTTCGCGGACTTTCATCTGCGACTCCTTACAGCCGTTTTACCGAGATGTGCGCCATGTCCTCTTCGATCTTGTCCACATTATCGCAGATCTTCTTGTTCGACTCAGCGCTGAGAATGCCGGCCGACATGCCGAAGCGCAGGGCCTGCTCCAGTTCCTCTCCCTTGTCGAGCATATATATGATGCCGCCCAACAATACGTCGTCGGCTCCAACCAGGTTCTTGAACTGGGTTGTCTTTACCGGCGCGGATATTTCCCATGTGCCGTCCTTGGTGATGGCGATGTCTCCGGTTACTTCATGTGAGACGATGAGAATCCCCACACCGTCCTCGACGGTCTTCCTCCCGGCCGCAATGATTTCATCGCGTGTGGTAAGGGGTGCGCCCTCCATCGCCAGATGCTCGCGGGTGTCCGGTTTGACCAGGTACGGAGCGGTGCGAAGTGCGCGAGTCAACGCGTTCCCGCCTGCGCTGACAACCACTCTTGCCCCCGCCTCCATCGCCATCTCGGCCAATACGCGGTACAGGTCAGCATCCACTCCCGGAGGGAGACTGCCGGCGAGGACGACCCACGTCGCCCGATTCAGCATGCGCTTGTAGCGCCGAAGGAAGCGGGCGATCTCTTCCGGCGTGATCGGGTTGCCCGGCTCATCGATGAGAATAGGGACGTATTCGTGGCCGTGCTCAAGAACGGTCACGTTTATCCGCGTTTCGCTCTCCACCCACACGAAATTGGTGGTAACGCCCTCGTCGCGCAGATCGCGTACCATTACGTGTCCCGTGTGTCCGCCCACAAACCCCATCGACACGGTGTCCACCCCCAATCGGGAGAGGAATATCGATATATTGATTCCCTTACCACCGGCAGACATGTCGCTCCTTGCCGCGCGGGTCAGAAACTCATCCTGTGTGACACGGCCCATCTTCAGCTGGTCGACCCAGTAGATCTTGTCGATCGCCGGATTGAGTGTGACTGTGATGATCATGACACTCCTTGCGCTACCATAGAATCTATCCGTTTTCCCTTCAATGCGGCGGTTGTCGCGCCTTCGATGGAAACGGATACAAACTCGCCTATCGTCCCATCTCCGTCGAGGACGACAGTGCGGTGGTCGTTGCTGCGGCCATATGGCTGCCCATCTTTAGTCACCCCTTCGATGAGGATCTCGAGCGTTGTCCCAATGAGGTTCCGGTTCTGGTTGAGGGCGATCTCGCGTTGCAAATCCAGAATCGCGTGCAGGCGAGCGCTCTTCGCCTCTACAGGGATGTCGTCCGCCAGTTCTGCACTCCGTGTACCTGGGCGAGGGGAGTACATGGCGACGAAGATCGAGCCGAAACGCGCCCGCTCGACGAGTTCCAATGTTGCTTCGAAATCAGCCTCGGTCTCGCTTGGATGACCGACGATCAGATCTGTAGTGATGTTGATGCCAGGGATCTCCTCACGTGCTCGGTCGAGGATGTCAAGGAAATACGCGCGCGTATATCCGCGGTTCATCATTCTTAGGATGCGATCGCTCCCTGATTGGCTGGCGAGGTGGATGTGGTTGCAGATGTTTTCATGCCTGGCGATCGTGCCGAGGACAGAAGGGGTCATATCCTTGGGATGCGAGCTCGTGAAACGGATTCGCGGCGTTCCGATGGCGGCGAGCTCTTCCAGCAGGTTGGAAAAATCCCCATACTGGGGTCGATCCCTGCCGTAAGAATCGACATTCTGTCCGAGGAGAAGGATTTCACGATAGCCGGCCTGAAAGGCTGTTCTCGCCTCTTCGAGGATCCCATCCGGTGGGCGGCTGCGCAGTTGTCCGCGTGCGTAGGGAACAATGCAGTAGGAACAGAAGTTCGAGCAACCTTGTGTAATGGTGATCATCGCCGTCACCGGGCTTTGGCGATGATAGTCGACACAATCTATATCAGTTGGAATGGGAAGATGGGCAATCCGCTCGCCGCGTGTTGTGGATCTACGCACCATATCCGGGAAGGCAGCAAGGTCGCTCGATCCGAAGATAAAGTCGATTGCGGAAAAGCGCTTCAACAATGCGGTACCGCGCACCTGTGCCATGCACCCGCCGACACCGAGGATGACCCGCCGTTTCCTCTTCTCTTCCACGACCGCACCGATGCGCCCGTACACCTTATCCTCGGCCTTTTGACGTACCATACATGTGTTGAATACGACAACATCCGCATTTGACAGGGAATCGGTAAGGGAGAATCCGGCCCGCTCAAGGACACCTGCAATCCCTTCTGACTGATGGATGTTCATCTGACATCCCCAAGTTTCGATGTATAGGCGCTTGTTCATGATATCGACATCAATATAACTTATCGATTAGGGGCGGTCAAACGTTGATCAGAGCGGAATTCTGGACATGGTGATGCTTTTCTGGGCGCAGAGGAAGCGATTTCGGTATCATCGGCAGATGATGATGATCCGTCGCTTTGATCGATATGTCCTGGCCGAGATGATGGGGCCGTTTCTTATCTCGTTGGGCGGTCTGCTGTTGTTCATCCTGCTTAACCTGATCCTCTCCCTGTCCGATCTCATGGTCGATCGTGGTGTAGGGATCGCAGTACTCGTTCATCTCCTTGTTCTCAAGCTCCCGAGCCTGCTTGTGCTTGCCCTACCGGTGAGCGGCCTGTTCGCCACTTTCCTCGGTCTGGGCCGCCTGGTGCATGACCGTGAGGTAATGGCGCTAGAGGCGGCCGGGATCTCACTCCGGCGCATCCTTCTTCCATTGATCGTCGCCGCCGTTATCGTGGCCGGCATCGACTTTGCGCTGTACAACTGGGGGGTCCCCTCGTCCGAGCATGTCTATCAGCAGAAACTGACCGGCATTATCTTCCGCCAAGGTGTGCCCCACATCCGTGCTAACACGTTCTTCAAGGGGCCGGAGGGGGAGTTCTTCTACGTGCGCAGCTATGACGAAAACACGGGAACACTTCACGAAGTGATCGTGTACGACGTAACGGGAAAGTTGTTTCCGCAATCGAAAGCGGCAGTGACGATCCTTACCGCAAGTACGGGGCGCTGGAACGGCGATTCATGGTATCTCAACGATGGTAAGGTATATGGCTATAACCATGACGGCCTCCTCATATATACGGGGAACTTTGCCGAGCTACAGATCGCTGTCGGGCAAGTGGGGAGCGACTTCTTGTTCGGATCGCGTACCCCGGCGGAGATGGGCATCGGGGAGTTGCGCAGGCAGATCAGACTTCTGCGCAGTAGCGGAGCCGCGGTTGATGATCTGGTCGTCGAGGCGAATCTCAAAGTGGCGATTCCGTTCGCGACGATCATATTCGTGCTGTTCGGCGGTGCTGCAAGCCTGATCTTCGGCTGGAGAAGCCGCGCAGTGGGGGTGGTGATCAGTCTGCTTCTTGTCGGTTTGTTTCAAGGAGTCCTCCTGTGGACGGAGACCCTGGGACGGCGCGCGGTTATCCCGGCGCCATTAGGCGCATGGTTCCCGAATATCCTGTTTGGCGTTGTCAGTATTGTCTTATTCCTGCGGCTCGATCGGCTCAGTCATCACGATTGGTGGGGTCGGTTACGTCGTATCCTCCCGTTTTTCGTCATCATGATCTTGCTGGCGGTCGTTACCGCCCACGGCCAGGATATCCCGCTCGACATCAAGAGTGACAGGTTAACGATCTCATCCGATCGGCGACATGTTTCTGCGCAGGGG
>CAZBSW010000072.1:0-8326 GCA_964494835.1 uncultured Thermotogae bacterium | reverse complement strand
CTATTGCAGCAGGCATGCGCCGTAATCAAGGCCGGTGATCCACGCGCAAAGGTAGAGTGCACAATTACGCCTCAGTACCGAAACATGCGCTATTGGCTGGAGAACAACATGAAACCGGTAGATCTAGCGATCGCAGCGATGAAGGCAAGCGACGTCGAGCCGACCGTTGTCCCCATTCGAGGCGGTACCGACGGATCGCGCCTCACTGAAATGGGACTTCCCTCTCCGAATCTGTTCAGCGGGATGTACTGTGTGCATGGTCCGCATGAGTGGGCGAGTCTGCAAGACATGGCAAAGGCGGTCGAGGTTTGCCTTCGTCTTGCCGAGCTGTGGGCGGAGGAGATTCCGACCGTCGGTGTGGCAGATGAGTCCGTTTGAAGCGTTGATGCTCCTCTGCTTCGGTGCAAGCTGGCCTGCTTCGATCGCCAAAGCGGTTCGAACCAAACAGGTAGCGGGGAAGAGTCCCGTGTTCATGATCCTGATAATGATCGGCTATGGCTGTGGTATCGCGCACAAAATACTGTTCGATCGTGACTGGGTTATCGGTCTATATGCGCTGAACTTGGTGATGGTTGCCACTGACCTATATCTTTATCGTCTCTATCGACAACCGGTGGAACGACGGTTCTAGGCGAGGGAACGAACCAGATATCGGAGGCTGGGATTGCGATCCCGGCTGACTTACACCATCCGCTGAACGGGATACAGTTGCGGCGACATATGTATTTCAAGTAGTCTATGGGAATTCGCCGGCAATCGATATGCATGGAGAGGAGGACAAAGCATGGTGGATGCACGCATCGACAAGCTCGCACAAGTTCTCGTTGAGTACTCAGTGGGAATAAAACCGCGGGACAAGGTTCTGATTCAGGGGAGCGCGGTCGCTGAATCCCTACTGAAGGTAATCGTGAGCAGAGTATTGCAGGCAGGAGGGTTTCCTCTCACCGTCATATCGCTTGCCGGTGGGGACGAGATTCTCTACCGCTATGGCTCAGATGAACAGCTCTCACACATCCCTGAGCCGATGAAGGTCGCCGTGGAGACGTACGACGCAAGCATTTCCCTCATGAGTTCTGAGAACACAAAAGGGCTTTCCAATGTGCCCCCTGAGAAGATGGTTGTCGCCAGTCGGGCGCGGACGGAGCTCATGAAGACGATGATGCAGCGGGCAGGTGCGGGTGAGTTGCGCTGGGTGGGAACTCTTTTCCCAACAAACGCCTATGCGCAGGACGCTGAAATGAGCCTCGGTGAATACGAGGATTTCGTATTCTCCGCTTGTCTTCCAAACCCTGAAGATCCGGTAGGTTACTGGAAGGAGTTCTCCCTTAGGCAGCAGAAGATCGTGGACTTCTTCGCGGGCAAAGAACGTGTGCACGTCACCGGTCCGGATATCGATTTGCGGCTATCCGTCGCCGGGCGACGGTTCATAAATTGCGATGGCAAGAATAACATGCCTGATGGCGAAGTATTCACCGGGCCGGTGGAAGAGAGTGTCGAGGGACACGTTCGCTTCTCCTATCCGACGACCTACCAGGGGCGTCGGGTCGACGGTGTGCAGCTGTGGTTTGAAAACGGAAAGGTAGTGCGGGCGGAGGCTGACAAGAATGAAGAATTCCTCCTGCGCACGATCGACACCGATGCTGGATCGCGCTACGTAGGGGAATTTGCCATCGGCACAAACAAAGGGATTTCACGCGCTACCGGCAACACGCTGTTCGACGAGAAGATTGGCGGTAGCTTTCATATTGCGCTCGGCGCCGGTTACCCGGAGAGCGGGAGTAAGAATGAATCATCGATACACTGGGACATAATCTGCGATCTCAAGAACGGCGGCGAAATCCGTGTCGACGATGACCTCGTCTACAAAAACGGTGAATTCCTGATTGACTTCTGACTTTGGAACAAGCGACCGGGATACGGACGGCCACGCGACATCATTGACCGACAGCCCGCTCTAGAAGTGAGATCTGTCCGGCGTGGTAGATGATGTGTTGGATGTATCCGTGAAAGTTGTTGTAGGCGGAGCTCCCGCCTGGGATGAGCGGGCGATCGAGGAGTTCGGGCGGAAATGCGGCGACCTCATGTCTCAGCAATTCTTCGTTTCTCGTTAGTTCACCGACTGCGTCCGCCCAGGCGATGGCCGTCGGCTGTGTGACGGCAGGCCAATCTTCTTCCAGTGACAGCTCCGTTGCCGTAGGATCGCGCTTGATCCGACGCCGCATCAGTTGCTGAGTGCTCGACAGGTGGAGAACGATCTCCCATATGCTGTGCGCGTCAGCGATCGGCCTATCGAACGCGGTATCGGCGTCGATTCCGTTGAGGATCTCGAGAAGAGCCGGTCCGTGCCAGGCGTCACCCGCAAATGCCTGCTTCATCTGTTGATAGATCCTATCTGTCTCCATCGTGACAATCTCCCGTTTCCGATGTGCGTGAAGCCGCTCTCACGACGATCTACCTCCCAGTACATTCTTGTCGTCACCCGTCCCCTGGGTCACGCTTCCTCCATGCCAACGAGCTCGCGGCGTGCCGCTCTGCTCAATCCTGCGACGACCAGATCGTACGATTCATCGATCATCTCCTCAATCTCGTCTCTTGGGATGCTACCATCCACAGTCACGGTGTTCCAATGGCGCTTGTCGGTGTGGTAGCCGGGCGTAACGGACTTGTATACATCGCGCAGGATAAGGGCGTGATCGGGGTCGCACTTCAGAGTCATGCGTAGCGGCTGTTGCTCACGGGCAAGGATGGCGAACATCTTGCCCATTACCTTGTAGACAGGGGTCTCGGGATCGAACGGCCGCTCCTCACGCGCGCCCCGCTTGTTCATGAGATAGGCGTGGATATCGGCGAGCGTCATCATGGGAAACCTCCTTTGCGGAGATTGTATCTGGGCTGTCTCGTCCCTACCATGGAGGCCATAGGTACAGGCAATGATCAGGGAAATTGAGGCCAAGGTGCTCGTCAGTCGCGTCTACGGCCCCGATCACTGGTTCGGGCTTTACTATGGGATGAACCTCTATCGAGGCTGTCAGCACCAATGCATCTATTGTGATTCGCGCAGCGCGTGTTATGGAATAGAAGACTTCCGCGATGTTCTGGTAAAGGTCAACGCGATCGCCCTCCTGGAACAGGAGCTTCCCAGGAAACGGGTGAAGGGGACGATCGGCACCGGATCGATGAATGATCCCTACATGCCGATTGAAGAACGGTTGAACCTTACCGGGCGGGCGCTGGCGGTGATCGCCAAGCACGGGTTCCCTATCCACATCATTACTAAGAGTGATTTGGTGGTGCGCGATCTACCGATTTTGAAGCGGATCAACCGTGTCGGAGCGACCGTATCGTTTACGATAACGACGTGCGATGACTCGCTTGCTCGCAAGATCGAGCCACACGCGCCACCACCCTCGGCGCGGGTACGTGCCATGAGAATACTCGCCGCTGCCGGGATCGAGACGAGGATCGCGATGATGCCGGTGCTTCCGTTCATCGAAGATACTGACGAAAACGTCACCGCGGTAGTGGAAGCGGCTCGAGCCGGCGGAGCCAAAGCCCTCATACCCTGGTTCGGAATGAGTCTGCGCGATCGCCAGCGTGCCTACTACTACGATCAGCTCGATCGCGTGTTTCCCGGATTGCGTGCGACCTACGAACGAACGTTCGGCGATCGCTACGAATGCCCCTCTCCGCATGCCGCTCGGCTGGCTTCCCTTGTCCAGCGGCTGTGCGACAAGTACCGGATCAAGACGAGGATAGAACCATACGAACACGACAGATGGCGACAGCTAACCCTATTCTAGTCCCTGTTGGTTGTCAGGTGGGGCTGGATCGGGATTGGTTGCAAGATGAGTTTTCGATTTCGCGGTTGAACATCGATGAGCACTTCGTAAGATTGGAGGGAGGGCGTGTTCTGAGGCCTTTCCAGGCAAAGTAGCAAGGCGAGTCTTCGGCAGATCTGATATGAAAAACAATGAATGTGCTCTGACGTAGTGGAGATAAGCAGGCGATTCGGCGTCACCAACGCCGTCCCATCCATCTCGTTTGTGACTTTGGAGTGGCGATGCTGATGTACGGTAAGCCCACAAGGATACGTGATATCCGACAGTTTGGCGTACGCCGGCCCAGCGGTAGCCAGTAGGGAGTAGGCGATGGATTCTTTCTATGTATCGAAGTGTGGTGCATATCTTCGGTATCACGACCTGCCGGGTAGCGACCCGGCGATCGTCTTCTTGCATGGGCTCGGATCGGCATCATCGTCTTGTTTCCCGCTCATCGCCAGACACGGGCTTCTTGTCGATCGTCGTGCTCTTCTCATCGACTTTCTCGGATTCGGGTTCAGCGATCGTCCCCACACCTTCGGGTATACAATAGAAGAGCACGCCGACACGATCGCCCTTCTCCTTGACCATCTACGGATGAGGCGATCTGTTATCGTTGGACACAGTATGGGAGGCTCGATCGCCATTGTCCTTGCCGCTCACCGTCCCGAACTGGCGGCGGCGCTGATCCTTGCGGAGGCAAATCTAGATCCCGGCCCGGGCGTAGTCAGCGGCCCGATCGCCGCTCAGACCGAAACGGCGTTTGTGAAGACCGGTAAGGAGGCGTTCCTACGCGGGGTGATTTCGGAGGGATGGATGGATTACGCAGGAACCGTGCGAGCGGCGGACGCAATCGCTATGAATCGAAGCGCTGTTTCTCTCATTGCTCGCAGGTCTCCGACGTTCCGTGAGCAGCTTATCGGCATTTCGGCCCCACGGACATTCATCTTTGGAGAAAAGAGCCTTCCCGATCCGGATGTAGAATGGCTGACGGCACACGGCGTAAAGGTGGCCGTCGTTGCTGGCGCCGGACATGACATGATGACCGATAACCCAATGGGGTTAGGCGACATCCTCGGCGACGCGATCTTGGCCCAAAGCGGCCGGTGATCGAGGGGCAGTGGTTGCATCGATCAGGTCTTTCCGCGACGACGTTTGGGAGAAAGTCCGATTGCGGCGAGGAATATCGTGCTCGCGGTCACCGCGATAGATGACCCAATGGGAAGGTCGACCCCGAGTGACAGGATGAACCCCAAGAGCGCGGCCAGCGCCCCCAGCAGCGGGGCGATGAGAAAGACCTTCTTGATGTCGTAGAGGAACTGGTAGGCCGCTGACGCGGGCAGGATCATGAGGGTATAGATCAGAAGCCCGCCCGTTATCTGAAGCGACAGCGCGACGACAGTCGCGGTGAGAAAGAGAATCAGATAGTAGTAGATGCGCGTATTGATCCCTGATGCGGCGGCAAGTTTGCGATCGAGCAGAATCGCGAGGAACTCCTTGCCGAATCCAACGAGGACGACGAGCAGGATCGTGCCGAGAACGGTCAGCTTTGCAACATCGCTCATCGTTATCCCGAGCACGCTTCCCCAGAGAAGTGACAAGGCTCCGCTTCCTATCCCCGCACTCGGAGCCATGCTGAGGAAGATCAAACCGAGTGCCATCATCAGCGGGAATATCCCACCGATGATTGTGTCCGCGTTCATGTGCGATATCTCGGAAAGCGGGCCGAGGATCATCGCGGCGAGCACCGCGAACAATAGAGCCATCCACAGCGGATCAACGACTGAGAGGATGAGTCCGAGTGCTGCACCGGCGAACGCGGCGTGCGACATCGCGAACCCGAGAGAGGAGAGGTTCATGCGCACGACAAAAACACCCATCGTACTGCACATCATGCCGGCGAGGAGGCTCCCTAGCAGTGTCGGAAGGACGATGGTAAATGGAATTCCAAACATCAGAACGCCCGCGCGTGTTGCACGCCCATCATGGCGACATCGACGATTCTTCCAGCCGCAATTGTCACGATACGGTCGGCTGAGTCGAGAAGCGGCCCTGGCTCGTGACTGACAAACAGGGTGGAAAGCGATAATTCCTCATGGATGCGTAAGATGAGGCGCGAGATGTCGCCCTTGGACTCGGGGTCGAGGTTCGCCATCGGTTCATCGAGGAGGAGGATCCGCGGGTGGCGGGCGAGCACGCGCGCAAGCAGAACCTTTCGCTGCTGCCCACCGGACAGTCGCCCGATCGGCCGATGTGACAATCCATCAACACCTACAGACGTCATTGCCCTTGAGATTGCGACACGGTCGTCCCTACGCGGGAGACGGAACGGGCCCAGTTGTGCGAATCGCCCCATGAGGACGACATCCCGTGCCAGGAATGGTGTAACCGGATCGAATGCCAAGTCCTGAGGCAGATAGGCGATCTGCTGCCGCAGTCTGTGACTGCCGGGGTTAACTGTCTCGCCAAGCACGCGCACCCTACCGCTGGTGATCGGGAGGAGGCCGTTTATTACCTCGAGTAGGGTGGTCTTCCCCGCCCCGTTCGGCCCCACAATCGCCGTTATCTCACCTTGTTCGATCGTGAGGTTTATTCCATGCAAGGCGGGGAGCGACTCTCCCGTGTAGATTGCAGAGACGTTTGTCAGTTCTATCGGTCGATCGTCCACGTGAACAGTTCCTCCAACGGGCGTATCGCGGTACGTCGGCTCTCCTGTTCGATCTCTCCCCGTTTGAATTCCGCTATCGCCTCGGATCTGAGCGCGATCGTCAGGTGCTTCCCGGTCTCGGTTTCGAAGTGCGCTTGGGGTTTGCGTGCTTTTGTTACCACGAGGTTCCCTTTCCCAGTGGTACACCCACTCCCGATCTGCAGTCCGTCGGTCAGACAAGAGAGTGGCGTCTCATTGCCGGTGTCGGAGACAGCGCGGATCCCGAAGTAACCGGGGCTGTCCAATATGTCGAGGGCGAGGAGACCCATGCGGATCCCGGCGACGAGAAACGGTCCGAGATGCCCGTGGAAATGGACCCCTCGTTCGATTAACCGGTCGAGGTCAACAGTTTTCGGGTCGATCTTCAACGTCTCCATTCACACCTCCCTATTCCACCGGGGCAATCGCCGAGAACAGGCTGTTGGCGTTTTGTCGAAACAGATCGAGCACGGTTGCCGTATTCGGCATTGCGCCGGGAAAATTGGAGAGTACCACGTGCACTGCATCGACCTCGCGTGCGAGCTTCGCCCCGAAGTCAATCCCGCTCTGTAGGTTATCGATCACCAGCTGGGCACCTTGCTCTTTGCCGGTCTTGGCGAGCGCGACGAGGTCTTTTATCGATAAACTCTCGGGAATTCCGTAAGTTGCTACCACATCGAACCCAAGCCAAGAGACGAATGAGACCTGCCACTGCATACAGATCACGTGTACATCACCGACGCCGAGTGCAGAGGCCTTCTCCTTAAGATCTGCTGCGAGTGTGTCAAACTGCTGTTCATATTCGTTTGCGTTGGCTCTGAATGCGTCCGCATCGGCCGGCAGCAGTTCGGCAAGCTCCGCCTCTATCGCGTTCACCTTGTCTGTTGCCGCAGCAGGGGTGTTCCAATCTCCTGCAAGTTGAATCGTCTTTACCGGGTGTCCTACGGCAGCGACAAGGGTGTCCATCCATGCCTCAAAACCAGAGTAGATGATTAGTGATGCCTGCGATACAGCGGCGAAGTCGCTCGGCCGCAAGTCATAGTGAGAAGGGCAGAAGCCTGAAGGGATAATGGTAACCACATCGATGAAGTCGCCACCCACTGCCTGTACGAACTCTCCCAATACGGCGTGTGTGGCGACGACAACCGGTTTAGCCATTACCCCGAAGCTCACGGCCGGCAAGAACAAGGATAGCACTGCAAATATCACTAGACGTTTCATAACACACTCCTTTTAGATAAGTTAACCGATCTTCTTTCCGGTTGAGGTGGCGGTAAGCTCGCCGTGTTTGACCCCTCGCAGGCTCTTGAGACGATCGGCAAAGGCCTGGATAGCTCTCCCCTCGCCTCTTACAGCGATGAACTCAAGGCAGTTCCTCGCATCAAGATGGATGTGTGTTGTAGAGATGACACGGGGAATCGCGTGGTGCTGAATTCTGGTGAGTTCTTCAGGCAGACCCGGGCGATGGTGGTCGTAGAGCAAGGTGATCACACCGGCCACCTCCTCCCCGTCTTCCCACTCGCGGCTGATCAACTGCCGTCGGATGGCATCGCGGATCGCCTCCGATCGGTTGGTATAGCCGCGGGAAGTGATAAGCCGGTCGAATGAATCGAGAAGTTCGCTTTCGATCGATACGCTGAAGCGGATGACATCGCCCATCAGTATTACTCCTGCAAAAATAGTAATACGAACGATAACGGATTTCTCCTGCCGTATCAAGTACCCGGCAGACAGTCCGTTCTTGCAGTGTGCTTGTTCCGCTTCGCATCTACATCAGGGCTTGTAGTGCGAGGCCGGTCTGTTCCTTAGGAGGAGATTGCTC
>CAZBSW010000071.1:0-8415 GCA_964494835.1 uncultured Thermotogae bacterium | reverse complement strand
TGAGTGCGCCGTCGTCACGGCTCAAGACAAGGTCAAACGCCAGGGGATGCTTGTCGAGGATGCCCTCAACGCTGCGACGGGAGTTGTTGGTGATGAGCGCGCATCTGATCCCAGCGCCACGTAACGACCGCAGCAGGTCCTCCGTGCCAGGAATAAGCCGTCCGTTCTTCACTCCGATGGTTTCATGCCTTTCCAGTATCGCGATCCCCCGGGCCTGGTCTTGCGGTGCCAAGTCCATGAGCTGCGCGTAGATCGGGCGACCATCAGCGGGAATCCCAATCTCCCGCCGCACCGCCATCCAATCGGTGTCGGTCTGCCAGATCGTTCCATCCATGTCGAACAGCACCGCTCGAATCGTCATAGGAATATGATGATAACCGAAGCAGGTTCTGGTTTCATTGATAACCGTTGCTTCATCTTCCGATGTCGCCGGGCTGATTCGAACATGGTCGCGTGGAGTCGGACCGGAGGACACGCGTATGCGTCTTCCGCCGTATACCACGACCACGTTGATCCCCCAGTGACGGTGAATGGTCACCCGTAGATTCGCGGTTTCCAAGGGAGTGACTGGCAAAGAGGAGCCCGTTTGAGTACCTTGATGAAGAGTCGCAGAGCCTGCCAGATACGCCAAGGAGGAGATGACGTTGCAACAGAGATCTTGGAGACGAAAGGTAGTCGTTGTCGGTGCCGGTGCTGTTGGGGCAACGTTCTGCTACGCACTCGCTCAGAGCGGTCTCGCCGATGAGATTGCCCTTGTTGACCAGAATGCCGGCCTCGCCCGTGGACAAGTGCTCGATCTGAGTCATGGACAACCGTTCTTCCCCACCGTTGACATTCATGTCGGCGACAGCAAGGACTATCGCAACGCGCAGCTCGTCGTACTCACCGCTGGATCGAAGCAGCGGCCAGGAGAAACGCGGCTCGATCTGTTGCGAAGGAACTCCTTGATCATCGAATCCATTGCCTCTGACGTCGCAGACACAGGCTCTCAGGCCGTTATGCTCGTGGTGAGCAACCCGGTCGATGTGTTGACGCACGTCGCTCTCAAGGCGACTGGGTGGCCGCGTTTGCGCGTGATCGGATCAGGGACCGTCCTGGATAGCGCCCGCTTCCGCTATCTTCTCGGCCGGCACTGCCAAGTCGACACGCACAATGTACACGGGTACATTCTGGGAGAGCACGGCGACAGCGAATTCGCCGCGTGGTCGATGACTCATATCGGCGGCGTTCACATCGATTCATACTGCCCAACCTGCGGTCAGTGTGAAGACTGGCTTGCATCCCGCAGAAGGCTGGAGCAGGAAGTGATCCAGTCCGCCTACCACATCATCGGCTACAAAGGATCGACATACTTCGCCGTGGGGCTGGCTCTCGTGCGGATCGCCGAGGCGATCCTGCGCGGCCAGAGGAGCGTGCTGACGGTCTCCACTTTGCTCCAGGGCGAATTCGACCTGAGCGACGTCTGCCTGAGTGTGCCTTGTGTGGTAAGCGAGAACGGGGTGGAGCAAATTGTGGCCGGCCATTTGCAGGTGGAGGAAGAGAAGGCACTTGGCCGGTCGGCGGAGGTGCTTCAGGGCGCCATCATGGGCATTGGAAGAGAGGCATGAGTACGATGAGGCAGATTGATCTTGAGAGCTGGCCCCGTCGCGAGCAATTCCGAATACACAGCGCCTTTGCCGACCCGCACTTCGGCCTGAGTGCCAATGTCGACGTGAGCGCGTTCTATCGGGCGGTGAACGATCACGACATTTCATTCACTGTGGCGATTGTGTATGCACTTGCGCGTGCGGCAAATTCCATCCCCCAATTCTGTCGTGGCATCCGTGAAGATACGGTGGTTGAGCACGATGCAGTGCATCCATCGATCGCAGTTCTTACAAACAACTATCTGTTCAGTTTTTTGCGCCATTGGGTACGTCGAAGATTTCTCGACATTCGCGACGCCCTCATGGACAGGATACACATCGGGCGGTCCTACGAACGCGTGCAGAAGTACATGACACAGCCAGAAGAGATCGAATGCTGAGAATCGCCGCGCTGGCGCTACGAACAAAACAATCGGAGGGGAAATGGCAGAGGGGAAGTTCGTGAAATCGAGGCAGGAGATAGAGAAGATCCTGCGTGATGAGACGATCGGCTATCTAGGCATGTCGATGAACGACGAGCCTTATGTGGTGCCGCTGAACTACGGCTACGTCGATGGGAGGATCCTGTTTCACTGTGCACTAACCGGTGAAAAGATCGATCATCTGCGAACGAATCCGCGCGTCTGTTTTGCCGTAGGCCGCCAGGCTGGGAAGGTACGCCGCCATGTCGAGGGGGATCCGTGCCATACGGACAATGACAGTGTCATCTGTCGCGGAACCGCGCGCATTATCGAGGATCAAGAAGAACGCGCACATGCTTTGAACGTCTTCAATCGCTGCTTCCAGGCCGATGCGGACGAAATCGCGGCAGAGGATGTGGCCAGTTGTTTCGCTGTCGAAATCGAAGTCGATGAGATGACCGGCAGACAGGAACGGGACGGAGAACGAACCTACTGGCGACACACGTTCGCTAGCTAACCGAACACATGGGTTGGGTGGTAGGATGCACATCGTCAGCGCCGCGGCACGCGTCTAATTTGCCGCAACCGGAGATTGTCGACATGATTTGCGGGAGAGGAGGTCGAGATGGCGCTTACCCCATGGTCTGGGGTGAAGAAGATCCTCAAGATCCTGAAATCGTCTCTGACGCCGAATCAGATCGCGTTTTCATTTGCGCTCGGTGTCTTCGCCGGTCTACCACCGATGGGACTCCATGTAATCGTCTCGATGACGATTGCGCTCCTGGTAAGGTGCAGCTTCCGCGCGTTCCTCGTTTCGATGGGATTGTTCAAGTTACTTTCGCTCCTTGTCGCACCGGGAAGCTATGCCGTCGGCCGCTTTCTCCTCGACACACACCGCGGGCTCGATTCGATGTGGCGGGTCATATTCCACTTACCGATCGCCGCACCGATGGGCTACGGGCGCTATCTCCTGTTCGGAAGTCTCGTCTTGTCTCTCTTCATGGCTATCCCTGTCTTCTTCGCCGTTCGTTTGTTAACGATCAAATACCGCTCCTCGTTCACTGCCTGGGTGAGCGGATGGAAGCTGTCGAATAGGCTCCGAGGAAAGCGAGGAATCGGGTTTGTCCGCTGGCTGTTCGTGGGAGGAGAGGCAAAGTATGTCGAAGCTAAGCCACCGTGGGGGCCGTTTCGATATATCCGTAAGTACATGCTCGTCGCCGTCCCAGCTGTCTATGCCGTCTGCTATCTGATCGCGGCGGTGGTAGTGCCGTTCTTCGCCGGGCGGATCGCAACGTCGGCCGCATCTCTTGTCATCGGTGGCGAGGTGGCGGTGGAGGAGAGTTCGTTCAGCCTGTTCACCGGCAGGCTCAACCTTACCGCCCTCTCGGTGCAGGATCCGAACAAGACCGATGAGAATGTGCTTGAAATCCCGTCGATCACACTTGACGCAGGGATGCTGCCGCTGCTTGAAAAGCGGGTTCTATTCAATGCGGTTGAGATCGGCGATGTTTACCTACACGTAAAGCGCGAGTCCGATGGTACATTGAACATCGATGATTTCACGGAAGGATGGAACTCCGACGGCTACATTGAGTGGGCAAAGGAACACGCCAATCAGGTAGACTGGCTCGAGCTGTTGCAGCGCTTTATCGCTTATCTCGGAGAACCGCGTCCGCGTAAGGCGGACCTATCCCGCTATGCCGGCGGGCGTTCTTTCCCCGGTTTCGCACCGGCGTTCGCCGTCGAGCGCGTGGAGATCGGGCGCATTCACCTCACGCTCTCCGACACACGCCGGTCCGATGATGCCCTCCCGCTCTTCCTGTTGCGCGAGGTGGAGATCGCCAATCTCGCCTCACCGGCACAATTGGCCCGCAATCCTGTGGAGGTAATCCTCAACGGGGGATTAGGGGATGATCCGCAGGCTGCTTTCAGCCTGTCGGCGCGATTTGACGATCGTGGGGACGTGCCACTCCATACATATCACCTGGAAGTACACGATATCGATCTCACGCGCTTTGCCTGGCTCTATGGAACTACGTTGCCATTCGACGTCGTATCCGGCCGCGTAACGCTGACCGCCACTATGACCATCACCGGCGAGGAGGTTTCAGGAGATGCGTCGCTCGTCTTGGACGGATTGCGGATGGCAGCGCGCGCGGATCGGCCTCTATTCGGACTCTCGCCTCAACTTACGCAAAGCGCGGTAGACGGGATCAACCGCTACGCGCAGGATCTGCCGATCGTGGTCGGATGCGCGATAGACGGAAGCAAGGCCACGCCGCAGATCCACTACGAGACGCAGCTTCTGGAGATAGCGCGGCAGGGTCTGCTGATGGAAGGACGGCGCGAGCTCCAGGGAGCGGTCGACCAAATCAGCGCACAGATCGGAACATTCGCCGCGGGCGCTGAGGTTCATCTTCCGGCCGACTATGCCGGACTCCGCCAGCAGGCGGACAATTATGTGCAAGGCCTTGTCAGCGACACGCCCGTCCAGACTGCGTCCGCTACGACGGACCTATTCAAGGGAATACTCGATCGATTCTTCCCGCGGGGTGAGTCCCAGGAGCAATGACCTCGCCCAAAGATTGCAAAGAGCACGCTGAAGACGGGAAGGCGGGGGCATGATCGACAGACCGAGAGAGGCGGGAATACCGGAGACGGTATCGGCTGGCATCTTGTTCATGTCAGGGAGTACTCACATTTAGCCACCGGGGAAATACGATGACGGAGCATGTTTCTCCGCTCCTCATGGAATTGCAGAATTGCCTTGTCTCCTAGCGCGCCACATAATAGCCATATCGAATCGGTTAAGGTGTTATGATTAAGCTGTAAGACTCGTTTTATCCGGCATGCGTCCCAAGGAGGTTCGCACTTGGCTTTTCGATACGATACGCTCTGTGGTCTCTACTGCGGTGCCTGTGATGTGCTTATCGCCAATGAGAACAATACAGTGGAAGAGTTGGCGAATTCCTGGAATATGGACCCTGATGTATTGCGCTGCCATGGATGCAAGAGCGACGTAATCGCCGTTTACTGCACAGATTGCGGTATCAGGGCGTGTGCCGTGCAGAAAGAGGTAGAATACTGTTTCCAATGCGATGAATATCCCTGTCCTCGTTTGATGGACTTCCGCAACGATGATCACCCGCATCACTCCATCGTATTACAGAATCTTGGCTCGATACGTACAAAAGGAATCGATAAATGGTTGGAGGAACAACGGGTCAGATGGAATTGTTCCGATTGTGGCAACGGCGTCAGCTGGTATGACAAAACTTGTGCGGTATGCGGCAGCAGATTGTACAGTTGCGAGGATGAAGAAAAGGACATCGTCGATGATGCCAACAAGCGGACTTGATCGGATCTCGTCGTGGCGTTGTGGACCGGCATCAACCGGCCAATCGAGAGGGAGAGTGATTTGCCTTGCTCTTCGGAGATGGCACACGCTGCCCCAGGAGGGAAGAGTAAATGAGTGAGAGTATCGGCTATTGCGGCTACAGCTGTCACCTGTGTGCGGCGAGATCAGATGATCCGGCGATCAGGCAGAAGTTGGTCGACGGTTGGCGAAGGATCTTCGGCCACGAGGCATACACCGCCGAGAACGTAAGGTGCGACGGTTGCCTGAGCGATGGCAGATTGGCCGACAAGGGATGCAAGGCGAGGCCGTGCGCCATCGAGAAAGGGGTAACAAGCTGCGCTTTGTGCGATGATTTCGTGTGCGACAAGGTGAGGCACCTGCTCGGCAGCCGGGAGGGTATGCTGATTTTCCTGAATCAGAGGCTATCGTCTGTAACCGAGGAAGAGTACAGACTTTGCGCACGCCAATTCGAAAGCATGCCAAACCTAGTCAAGATACTGGCAAGAGCGGGAAAGATACCGCCCTGGTCGATGAAGTCTAGCGGTATGGCGGAAGTTTAGAGACACAGCAAGCCGCACAGACGTGTTCCGTCGCGTTGTTATGTTCCTGTTTACCCACAGATGAATCGACCCAGACAGTTATCGTTGCAGGTTACTGTGCGGTGACCGCCGTCGCAACGCTCTGGACGCCCGGATTACTCTTGCTGTCGGTTGCTATTCCGGCTTTGCTCACGGATCATTATGTTACCGCCCCGTGGATGCATTGTTTCCGAACAGCGGGATCTGTTCAGATTTCAGACACTTAAGAAGGTAGTGACGGTCCACACTATGAAAGCACGCAAGATCACCAAGAAAGAGGCGCGTCGCCTCATCCTCGCCTACCAGTCCCTATGGCCGCCGCGTTCGCTCACGGGGAAGCGGGATGCGGTCGGATACATCCGCCGCGTTGGTTGTATCCAATTTGATCCCCTGAACATCGTCGGCAATAACCCCGAGCTGGTCCTGCAAGCACGGATCTCAGATTTCCAGCCAGCGATGTTGCAGGAGCTACTCTATGAGGAGCGATGCCTCGTCGACGGTTGGGACAAGAATATGTCCATCTACTGCGTGGAGGACTGGCCGTATTTCGAGCGACTGCGTCAGGCGAGGCTTGCCAAACCGGGAAAGAGCCCAGATGAGGTGAGATTGATCCTCCCGCAGATACGCAATGCGATCGAGGAGCAGGGGCCGATTTCGTCGATCGATCTTGGCTTTGATCAGACAGTCGATTGGGCGTGGGCCCCCACGCGGTTGGCGCGGGCTACGCTCGAAAGCATGCACATGTGGGGGGAGCTTGTCATCCACCACAAGGTGCATACCCGCAAAGTATACGACTTCGCCCACCGCTACATTCCTCAACATCTCCTGTCTGCGGCTGATCCCAACAAGACGGACGAAGAGCATCAGGATTGGCGCGTCCTGCGGCGGATCGGGAGCGTTGGGCTGCTGTGGGCGAGGGGGAGCGACGCGTGGATCGCCATGCGGGGAATCAAGAGCAAGGAGCGCAAGGCGGCTATCGCCAGGCTGATCGAGGCCAAGAAAACGGTCGAGGTCCATGTGGACGACATCCCTTCTCCGTTCTACATGAGGAGTGACCATCTGGGATTATTAGATCTGGTCGAAGAGGATTGCCCGGAGCCGAAAGCGACCGTGATCGCCCCGCTCGACAATCTGATTTGGGATCGGCGCCTGGTGGAGGCGCTATTCGATTTCGATTACCGCTGGGAGGTTTATAAACCGCCCAAGGAACGCCGCTACGGATACTACGTTCTTCCCATCCTGTACGGCGATCGTTTCATTGCCCGTTTCGAACCGGGACGGAATAGGAAGACCGGGGCGCTTGTGATAAAGAACTGGTGGTGGGAGAACGGCACCACTCCATCGAGACAGACTCGCACCGACCTCTGCCGCTGCTTCGAGCATTTCCTCTCCTATCTCGGGACCGATCATCTGTGCATTGACAAGAAGGCCGCGGGGCGTTCATCCTTGAGCTGGCTTGTTTAGACGGCCCGTCCATAGTATATGGAGACGACGGTGCCAACGATAGAGGCCCATCGCCACATCCGGTATTTCGGTTCGTTGAGGAAGTCGGCAATCTGAGTTGACCGCCGCCTGTTCATCCATCAGCATCAGAGGGATGATCCCGCCTTGGTGAACGTGAGGTGTAGACGGTCTTTTACTACACCCGGAAATGCTAGAACGCGATTGTGCCGCCGGTAGTGAGAATCGTTAGCTTCATAGGCGGTCTGGTATTATGCGTTAAGCCAGCAACGAGTACGAGTTCACCGCAGGCCTTTGAATATCATGTTGCCGGCAGCGTAGAGAAGGACGACTCCGAACAGCTGACGTAAGCGTCGCTTGGGGATGTGCGAGCCGAAGCGCGGCCCGAGTTGGGACCCGATTACGATACCGAGGATCAACGGAAGGGCCAATTCGGGTCTCAGGTTCCCCTGTACCCAATGCTGATATGAGCCCACTGCGGCCGACGGGAGCATGACAAACAGGCTAGTGGCCGCCGCGGTGACGATGTCGAACCCGAGCAGGACAGCAAGCGCGGGGACCATCACCGTCCCACCCCCGATTCCGAATAGGCCGGATGCCGTTCCCGCCGCCAAACCGAGGATGGCACACGTAACGTACAGTCTGAAACCTTGCGCCGTATTGTGCGATGACAGGGAAATATCCTTTGGCTGCTTGCCACGGATCATCATCGCTACGGGATACAGGAGGATAATCCCAAACGCAATCGCCAGCCAGCGAGCGTTTATCACATCCGTAAGCCTTGCCCCGCACCAGGCGCCGAAGACCGTTGTCGGCATGAGTATCAAACCGATGCGGACGTTGATCGCACGTCTGGAGGCATAGGCGATCGTGCTGGCCATACTGGGGAAGAGAACGCCGTCGAAACTCGTCCCGGCAGGTTGCTGGAAGGTGGAAACAAAACCGGAGAGTGTGAGGAGAGGAACAATGAA
>CAZBSW010000070.1:0-8429 GCA_964494835.1 uncultured Thermotogae bacterium | reverse complement strand
CCTTGATGGTGTAGTACACCGCTCCTTCCTGTACCCGGCGGGCGATCTTGTCTCTCTCGGCCAGGCGAGCGAGGTATTTCCCCACCTCGGAGGGGCTGATTCCCAACGAATCGGATAATTCGGTTGGGGTACACGGCCGCACAGACAGAATTTGCAGGATCTCTGCTGACACGTCCTTCTCGTACAGCAGCTTCGACCGAGCAGCCGTCCGCTTATGGACGATAATGATCGGGATCTCGGGAAGCTCAGCCTCTATACGCTCACGAATCTCAACGAGCGTATCCTCTTGGACTGGATCAACGTTCTCCACTGGCGGACGCACACAGGTGTTAAGGTTTACCTTGTGGGGGCGGATCATTGCGATCTTCTCTATTAGATGGGTAACTGAAGCATCGCTGATGTTCGATTCGTACGCCGTGGATTGAACAAGCATCACCTCAAGCCATGTTGGGACGCGCCGGGCCAGGTTCCCCAGCGCCTGCGCGATCTCATCGATGTCAAGTCCAGGTGCGGGGCGGTTGATGCGGGCAAACGTCTCCCGATCACCGGCGTCGAGCGATGGGAGGACGAGATCGAAGTTCGCCGCCGCCTCCAGTACCGCGGGACGGGTGAGAAGGGACGAGTTGGTGATCAGGGCGATCGGGATGTCGCTGATCTTGCGGATCTTGGCTACTGCCTCAGATAGGCGTGGGTTGAGCGTCGGCTCACCGGAACCGGAGAAGGTGATGTAGTCGACATGTGAGCGTGCAGGGAGGGCGTTACCTACGGCCGATGCTATTTCCTGTGGCGATGGAAATGGCTCCTTCAGTTCCTCCGGACCGGATACGATATAGCGCTTCCTCCCGAGCTGGCAGTAGATACAGTCGAACGTGCAGACAAGCCGAGGGACCGGGTCGATCCCTAGAGACATCCCCAGCCGCCGCGATGGGACAGGGCCGTAGATTATTCCCATTATTCCTCCGGTTATAGCTCTTCGCCGCTGGAAGTGGGGAGCGCCCTTCCATGCCAGTTGAGCAGACCATTCTCTCGCCCGCTCGCTGGCGCTCGCTCAAGACGCAGAGATCGCCAAGAAAGACATTCTGTTCAATTCTTTCCCCATGTCATTGTTCTTCCCTGCGTGCCTGTTGCCCGAACAGCGGCAGACAGGCCTGCGCCTGTCTTTCCGAACCTCGGTAGACAGGCCTCTGCAGGAGAGGATGCGTTTGTCTTTTTTTCGTTAGCCTTCACTGATCACCCATCACTGTTTTTCTGCCTGTCCAACGAGGCAGCCTGCTTCGTAACGTAGACACCAACTACCCGCTCGAAATGGCGAGGAGCCCCTTCATAGGTTGACGAGCCGCGGTTTCATCGTGTCCGCGTCGAAGATGACTACAGTACTCCTCCCGCTGAGCCATCCGCACGCCTCACCGGGGTTGATGACAACCAACCTTCCCTCCCTGATGTCGATCTCGTGAGTGTGCCCGTAGACGATGAGGTCGTACATGCCGCTTGCTACCAAGGCGTCGATGAACTTCGGTTCGTGCATCAGAACACCTCGTCTTTCGCCCAACTTGAGCTCGTGATAGTCCGGATAGAGCTTGCCAATACCGTCGAACTTCCTTGTTAGATAGAGGCGTTCGCCGTCGTTGTTCCCGAATACACCGATGAATGGGGCGTTGAGACGCGCGAACCGGTCGGCCGTGAGCGGGGAGATAAAGTCGCCGGCGTGCAGTACCAGTTCGACGCCTTCGGAGTTGAACAACTCAACTGCCTTGTCGATCTTAGGCATGTTGTCGTGGCTGTCTGCTAGGATTCCGATCTTCATCTAAGTCTCTCTTTGATCTTCTCCGCAATCGAGGCAAATGCCAGCGAGATCTTCGCATCGGGTGCTTGTAGGACGATCGGACGGCCGTTGTCCGCGGCGGCGCGCGCCGTTGGATCGATCGGTATCTTGCCGAAGAAGGAAACAGAAAGCAGCTTCGCCTCTTCTTCTCCTCCGCCCGATCCAAACAGGTCAATCGCCTTGCCGCAATGAGGGCAAATCAATCCTGACATGTTTTCCACAATTGCGATCTCGGCGATCTCCATCTTCTTCGCCATGTTCGTTGCGCGGCGGGCGTCGATCAGCGCCACCTCCTGCGGAGTGGTGACAATGATCGCCATCTCCGGGGACGTGCGCTGAACGATTGTGAGGACCTCATCACCTGTCCCCGGCGGGAGATCGACAATTAACAGATCGAGGTCTCCCCAGTCTGCCTCACCGAGAAACTGCTCGATTACCTTTGATCGAAGCGGCCCGCGCCAGATGATCGGAGTTCCCCCGGCTACCAGCGATGCTATCGAAATCACCTTTACCCCGTCGGCGATGTGCGGGCTGATCATCCCTCCATCCGCGCGCAGCCCACTGGTGACTCCCGTCATCTGCGGGACATTCGGACCGGTGATGTCGGCGTCGAGGAGTCCGACGCGCATGCCCATTCCGGCGAGCGTATAGGCGAGATTCACCGCCACCGTCGTTTTCCCCACCCCACCCTTGCCGCTGAATACGACCAGGCGGTTCTTGATGCGCTTCATCGCTTCTTCTATTGCTTGTGCGGGGCTCTGCGCATGCACGATCGGTTGCCCTTTCTTTTCGTTCACCTCTTGTGCTCCCTTTCCCCGAAGATCAATGTTCCAATACGAATCATCGTTGCTCCTTCTTCGATCGCGATCCTGTAGGTGTTACTCATTCCCATGGACAGGATTGTCATCCCGACATGAGGCAACTGTTCCTGTTGCAATCGTTCGAACAGGGTCCGTGTCTCGCGAAAGTATCGCCTTGCTGCTTCCGGATCTCCGAATCGCGGTCCCATTGTCATTAGGCCCCGAACTTCAACCCGTGACAGTCGCGCGATCGCGCGCAAGACCCCTTCCGTCTCCTCCGGGAGCACGCCCGCCTTCTGTGGCTCACGCCCCGAGTTCACTTCTATCAACACCGGCATTGTGCGGTTTCTTCTCGCACATTCTCTATCGATGCGTTCTGCTAATGCTATAGAATCGACGGTTTCGATCATGTCGAACATCTCGATTGCGCGCTTTACCTTGTTCTGCTGTAGGTGACCTATCATATGCCACGATGCACGATCACCGATCTCGGCGAATGCTCGACGGGCTTCTTGCACGTAGTTCTCACCGATAACCGTGATTCCCACCTCGAGCACAGCTGATATTTCAGCGGCGGTCCGTGTTTTGGCGGCAGCGACGATCGTCACGTCGTCCGGAACGGTGTCGCGGATCCTGCTCACGTTGTCCTTGATCGTACGAGTGATAGTCATGTCGCGATTATCAGTTATCGATGTCATCGTTGCGAATAAGCCGCTCAAATCGATCGAATACACAACGCATCGCGTCTCCGGCGGCGCTCTTCTTGCCCTCCACCACGCTTCTGCCGTGCGTCATCTGCTTGGGAACATCGGGATCGTAAGGGATTCTTCCGAGGATCCGCATGCCGCTATCCTTAGCGAAATCTTCGATCTTGGCGGTGATCTCCTCGTTGATATCGAACTTGTTTACCACAATGTATGCCGGTATGCGAAAGTGATTCACAACGGCAATGATTCTTTCCAGATCGTGCAACCCGGATAGGCTCGGCTCGGCAACGAGGATGACCGCACTTGCCCCGGTTGCCGACGCGATCACTGGACAACCGATACCCGGAGAACCGTCGATCACCAGCCGCTCAGCTTCCAGCTCCTTTCCCAGTTCGTACGCCTTCTGCTTCACCAAAGTGACGAGCTTGCCGGATGTCTCTTCCCCCGGGCGAAGTTCGGCGCTGGCAAGTGGACCCAAACGGCTGTCGGCGGTATACCAATCTCCGGATATTCGTGGTTTGAGCGTGATGGCGTCCGTGGGACAGACATAGGCGCAGGCCCCGCATCCTTCACATAGGTAGGGATCGATATTGAAATCCTGGTCGATGGCACGAAATCGGCATACCTGGCGGCATTCTCCGCAGCCAGTGCATCGCTCGTCGTCCTTTACCGCTTCGCTCGATCCTTGAAATTCTCCTTTCTCGCCTATCCTGGGAGCGAGAAGGAGGTGCAGGTTCGCTGCATCGACGTCACAGTCTACGAGTACCTTGTTCTTGCTGAGAACGGCGAACGCTCCGGCAAGCGATGTCTTCCCGGTTCCGCCTTTGCCGGACAGGAAAAGAATACTCTTCATGCTGCACTCCTTACGAAAGATGGTGCGACATGGGGAGAGGAAGACGCGGGGACAGTACGATCCTTTATTCCCTCATCGCTGCAGCAGATCTTTTCGCTCTTTCATCTCTCTGCTTTATCTGATTATCCAGTCCTCGGGGTGGTTCATCATAACAACTAGTTTACCTAATATATTATTATATGTAGTAAATAACCCATTGAAAACCTGGAAATCGAGATAACCACACTTATTAGCGAATTCAAGCCAAACCTGTGTTTCAGCTGCCTCAGCCTCTGCGTCACTCAGCTTGCTCACAAAAGCTCTATGGGTAGCGACGCTTGCGCCACCCCTCCGAAATGTTTGCACAGACAGAACGAGAAGATCGGCGTATCTGGTCGGTCAGCGAGTATCTCTCTTCCACAGGAAAGAGCTTAGTGGCATCAAAGATGTGCATAGCTGCATCCATCGCTAGCTGATACACCTCCAACTCACTGAACTGACGGATGTTCGTCACGGAACTCCTCCTCATTCACCGGCATCAATGTCTCCGTATCTCTGCATTTCCGTGTCTCTCTTTCTCCATGTCTCCCATTATCGTGTCTCTCTATCCCCTATCACCCTGTCTCTCTATCACCGTGTCTCCGCTACCGCCTCATACAATGCCTGAAACCGCTCCTTCCACGCGGGATCCGCTTCGGAAAGAGGAACTCCCTGCGAGTACAGCCTGGCGATCTCGCGGTCGAATGGGATTCTCATTGCGATCGGTATCCGCTCTTCTCCACAGTACCGCTCGATGCAGGCATCTCCGATCCCATCTCGGTTTATAACGACGAATATAGGCAAGCCGACCGACCGCGCAACACCGACGGCTGCCTTAAGGTCGTGCAGGCCGAATGGAGTGGGTTCAGTGACGAGGATGGCTGCGTCGGCTCCCTTCATTGCGGCGATCGTCGGACAACCGGTCCCCGGCGGGGCGTCGACGATCGTCAGCCGGTGCGGATCGATCACCTCCTTCAGTTCGTGGATTATCGGGGTAGCCATCGCCTCGCCGATGTTCAGTATGCCGCGGGCAAATGGGAATCCGTATGCCTCTCCCTCCTCGAGTGCTCCAGACGTGTGCGGGCTCTCGCTGATTGCACCAACAGGGCAGACCAGCGTATACAACCCGCATCCGTGGCAGAGATCGTCGTACAAGAGGATCTTCTTGCCGAATACGGCGATCGCGTTGAATTCGCACGCCCTGGAACACTTTCCGCATCGTGTGCAAAGTGCCTCGTCCACTTGTGGAAGCAGTTTCTCTATTGACCGTCTCCGTACGAAGGACGGTTTCAGGAAGATATGAGCATTTGGTTCTTCCACGTCGCAGTCGAGGAACTGCACGGGCCGATTATCGGAAATGGCGATAGCAAGATTCGTGGCTACCGTTGTCTTTCCCGTGCCCCCCTTCCCGCTTGCTATCGTAATTTGCATATCGTGCAACCAGAACCCTGAAATTCCTTCTCTCCTTGCGTACCCCAGGGCTCGCGTTTGTCGGAAGAAAAGGCAAGTGAGAAATCAGGCTCTCCAACTTCGGTCGCGCAATTCCTCAAACGCCGGCTCTCCTTGTCGACTGTTTCTAGTCGCTAGTGATGATCGTGGAACTTGTGTTGCTGGCAGGCGTCGGCGTCGCTGGCAGGAGAGAGATTGCCGTTCTTCCATCTATCGATCGCCTCGCGGACCGTCCCCGTTACGCCGGTGCACACCTCGATTCCCTGTTCGTCGAGAAGAGAGAGCGCACGGCGGCCAAGGCCGGAACACAGCAACACATCGATTCCCAGAGATCCTAAGATCTCGCCAGGGAGTCCTTGTCCGCCCATGTGTTCGGAGGTGTTATCGACAGTCTTCACCTCACCCGTCTCCGTATTGTAGATCGTGTAGGTAGGAACACGTCCAAAGTGCTCACCCACGTTGTCGTCGATCCCCCCTCGCCCGGCGGTTGGTACGCAAATCCTAGTCATGATCTCCCTCCTTTATGTGTCGCAGGAGTCGGGTGGTCGATACGTGTCAAGCGTCCGGCATTAAAGTCGGAGAGCGCCTCTTCCACCGTTCCTGTTTGTTTGCTGTAGATGGTGATTCCGGCGGCGGCAAGCCCTTGGTAGGCGTTGGGCCCGACATTTCCAGTGATAACAACGTCTGCCTGCTTCGCGGCGATCAACTGTGCCGCCTGTACGCCAGCACCGTGCGCTTCCGGAGTGTTCGCCAGTGTCTCCAGTGCCTGCGTGTCCTCGTCATAGAACAGAAAGAACTTTGCGCGGCCGAATGTCCGATCGACCTCGGATTTGAGGTCGCTTCCCGTCGCAGTGATGCAAATCTTCATTTTTCACGCTCCTCACAGCCGCTCGGTTACGGAACGCATATGCCCTTGCAATGAGCAAGCCAGATCAGTAATATGATTATAATCATATGCACAAAAAACATCAACTCGCGCGATCCTGATGTAGGAATTGTAAAAGATCATCGTGAAGGAGCAGCAATGGGACGTCACAAGAAAACCCGATACTGTCAGGAGTTTAGGGGCCACAACCTGTTTAAGCCTGCTGGCATACCGCTTTCTCAGCTAGAAGTGGTAGAAATTGCTCTCGATGAGCTGGAAGCAATGCGACTGTGCGACCTGGAAGGGCATGATCAGGCGCAGGCAGCGGACGAAATGGAAATCTCCCGCGGTACGATTCAGCGCCTCGTCTATTCAGCGCGACGAAAGCTTGTCGATGCTGTTTTGAATGGGAAGGCGCTCACGATAGAGGAGGCCGAACACGTGGTCGTCCGTTGCCGGAGAGGGCATGGCCGTGGGCATCGTGGTCGCGGCTCCGGCTGGGTAGGGATCTAGTAATATGCGCCCCGAAAGCAAAGTCAGTGGATTAGTGAGCAATCAATGCCACAGTGGTGTGGGAGGTACAATCGCAGAACCGGTTGATCTCTTAGGAAGTGGGATTTCCGGCAGCGAAGCATCTCTCACCTACTCGTGAAGGGCTGTCTCCTTCCAGTTATCGGCTTTGTTCCTTTGACCTGACCGGATTAGAATAACGCATTACTAGTTGATGTGGGCGCCTCGGATCAAGTCAAGGTGATTTGAACGGGCGACGAGGCGAAGGAGCAAGGGTGCAGTGAGCAGCGCTGACATGGGGAAAGTATGGCGGAGCGGGCATTTCTTGGCGATCCCTGCCCTGTGCCCGCGGGCACATACAGGCAGGCCTTGAGCGAGTGTAACGAGCGGGCGAGAGAATTCTATCTCGCAAAGGCAGAAGACAGTGATGCGTGATGAGTTACGAGGGTTAGGGATTAACGGTTAGGGAGCAAGCGGCTCTCAGTTATCAGCGGGCAGCTGTCAGCAAGAGCCATAGCAGGATCATCAACCAAGGAGAATAAAGGACATTCACCACGAATAGCACGAAGGACATTAGGAAGGGAATTCGATGAGTTGTCGAATCGGGTAGCGGGTTAGGCAATTGGGCACACCAAAATGCACCTTCACACATTGTGTAGGACAAACCATGAGCAACGCCTTGTATGCGACCATGGATGAATACGGTTTCAGAGCCGTCAACCTCAAGGGCGAGCTCAAGCGGTTCGTCCTCTGTCTTCTTCGTGTCCTTCGTAGTGGAGCGCCTTCTATTCAGCGGGAGATGTATCGCGGCTTGAGCGCGGGGACGAGATGAAAGGCTTGCATACTCGCAACAGGTCTGAGTGTGACGTTATTCGGACAGACAGGGGTAAAGAGCAGTTGCTAGAGATTAAGGTAGACGTTATATCTCGGCGGGGTAGAATACGTGTGTGATATTAGGCGCAACTAAGGAAGAGCACGGTGGGAAGGAGGATCGCATGATAAGAAGGTTAGCTCTAACGATATCACTTATATCAATGATAAGTGGCGGCGTGCTGGCACAAACGTGTTCGGTGCAGAGCTATTTCGTATCACCCGAGGTCGATGGTACGATCGAAGCTGCGATCATGCAGGCGATCAATGGGGCGAAGAGCACTCTTGATCTTGCGCTGTTCTCGTTTACCGATGATGAGCTTGGAGCGGCGGTGGTGCAAGCGGCCCGCCGTGGCGTGGCAGTCCGTATCATCCTCGCCGCGGGACAGGACACGGTATGGGGAGGAGAGTACGGCAAACTGGTCTCGGCCGGGATCCCTGTGGCAATCGCTTCGTCTACCGGACTCTTCCATCACAAGTTCGCCATTGTAGACGGGAATCTTGTCATCACAGGATCCTATGACTGGTCTGACGC
>CAZBSW010000069.1:0-8440 GCA_964494835.1 uncultured Thermotogae bacterium | reverse complement strand
ATGCCGTCCGGAGCGCTATCGAGAGATGCAAGTGGGTCGAGGGTGCCACTTTCGAGCGATTCCGAAAGATAGGCGGACGCCTCTTCCGGATCGATCTTGCCCGCCGTGATCGCGTCGAGCACGAGCGTGAGCGCCTGCGTGAGGAACGATGCTTGATCGTCGGTTGCTGAACCTACCCCAGAGAGAGTAAGGAGAGAAAGCGCCTCATCCGGAGTCACTAGTCCGCTGTTCACAGCGCCGCTTACGGATGAGGTGAGGAGCGTCTGCTGTTCCGGAGATAATGACTCATTCTGGGTAATGATGTTGATCAGGGTATCCAACGTGGTCGACCCGGCCTGTTCATCTTCGGCAATGACCGTGGCAGCAAACATATATGCGATTAATACTATCAGGAAAAGGATAAGTGTGGTTCTGCGTTTTGGCAGCCCGGCTGTCATGGGAACCTCCTTGTAGACCCGTGGCTTTGCGCCCCCGCCTTTCGCGCGAGTTTGCCCGTTCAACACTCTGATTATACCAAGAATCGGCTTTTCTAGCTAGGGGAAGAGACAAGCGAGGGCAGGAGCAAAGCCCGCCCTCTGCTATAGCTCACTTCTTGCTCGGTCTTAGCTTGGTAAGTACGCCGTCTGCGAGCGCTTGTTTAGCTTGCTCACGCAGATGGAACTTCTGAATCTTACCCGACTGAGTCATCGGAAACGTCTCCACGATCTCCACGTAGCGGGGGACTTTGAAGTTTGCGATCTCGCCGGCGCAGTAGTCTACGATCTCCTGCGGGTCGATCTTGACGTCATCACGAGGGAGGATGTAAGCGACCGCCACCTCTCCCATCACGTCATCTGCCACGCCCACCACCGACACGTTCTGTACCTTGGGATGAGTAAACAAGTACTCTTCGATCTCGGCCGGATAGACGTTGAATCCACCCGTGATCAGCATGTCCTTCTTGCGACCGACGATCCTGACATAGCCGTCCGCGTCGATCGTTGCCAGGTCGCCTGAGTACAACCAGCCGTCTGCGTCGATCGCTTCTGCGGTTTTGTCCGGCATCTTGTAGTAGCCAAGCATTACGTTATATCCGCGGCATGCAAGCTCACCCATCCCGCCCGTAGGTACGGGAGTGTGGGCATCGTCGACGATCTTGACCTCGATCCCCGGCAGCGCCTTGCCCACAGTCTCCACACGCTGTTCGATCGAGTCGTCGAACCTGGTCATCGTAATCACCGGGGACGCTTCAGTGAGGCCGTAGGCGATCGAGACATTGCAGTGAAGATCATCCATCGTCCCGCGCATCACCTCTACCGGGCAGGGGGCGCCGGCCATGATCCCGGTGCGCAGACTGTCGACGTTGTAGGAAGCGCCGTCAATCTTCCCTTTGTGGTACTCTTCCAGTTCGAGGACGAACATCGTGGGCACGCCGTACAGAACGGAGACCCTCTCTCGTTCCACGAGTTCAAGCGCCTCCTTTGCCTTGAACACCGTCATTGGCACGATACTTGCTCCCCAGGTGATCGCGCCGGTAATCCCCATTACGCAACCGAAGCAGTGGAAGAAGGGTACTGCGAGGAGGAAGATGTCTTCTTCAGTTGCATGCAACACCGCCGTGACCTGTTTCGCATTCTCGGCGATGTTGTTATGCGACAGCATCGCCCCCTTCGGGTTGCCGGTCGTCCCCGAGGTATAGAGGATGAACACATTGTCCAGCGGGGCGCATTCCTTTTCCCGCTCCGCAAGCCTGCTATCCGCGAGGTGCTCCTCTCCCACGCGTTCGATCGCGGCGAAGGGATGCATCCCCTCATCTGTGTCTCCCACGACTATGATGTTCTGTAGGTGGGGTAGGCTGTTCTGCACCGACTTGATCATGCTTCGGTAGTCGATATCGACAAACGTGTCGACCATGAACAGGGTGGTGGCTTCTGAGTTATCGAGGATGTATTGGACTTCGTGCGGCTTGTAGCGGGTGTTCATCGGCACGACAACCGCGCCGATTCGAGCGATGGCAAAGTAAGCGATCACCCATTCGGGGATGTTCGGCATCCACAGACCGACCTTGTCCGTTTTCTGTACACCGACTTCGATCAGGCCGCGGGCGACGTGAGAGACGCGCGCATCCAAATCACGATAACTTAGCCTCTGTTTGTCGCTGATAAGCGCCAGCCGTTCAGGGAAATGTGCTGCAGTTTCGGAAAGAACTTGAGAAAGCGTTCTCATTAATCCACCTCGATTTTGTTGGTTATCACTGAGACATAAAGCATACCGCGAAACCGCGGCATTGAGCAAGGTACATCTGAATGCCGTTTCATCTGACCTTTTGCGGAGGGTTGATAGTCTGCCAAGCCCTCGCCTACAATCGATGTGGTTCTTAAGGAGGAAGGTCAGTGTACGGATACTTCGGCAGATATCTCGATGTCAACCTGTCAACCGGTTCGATAACGGATTACGAGATCCCGGCGGAGTGGCGAATACTGTATCTGGGAGGAAAGGGGATCGCCGCCCGCCTCCTGATGGAAGAGCTCTCCGGCGAGGAAAAACCATTGTCCGCGGACAACCTCCTCGTCTTTGCCACCGGTCCGTTCCAGGGAACCGGCGTTATGGGAGCGGGAAGACATGTCTTGATGGGAATTTCACCGAAGACAGGAGCGGTGGCTGACTCATATGTCGGCGGCTACTTCGGCCACGAGCTGGGAAGAAGCGGCTATGACGGCATCATCATTCGCGGAATGTCCCATGAGCCGGTATATCTCACCTTGCTCGATGGTAGAGGAGAGATCCGTCCCGCACACGAGTTATGGGGAAAAGGAGTGGGCGAGGCAACCGAGATCCTTGCTGCGCGACACCGGCAGTCACGTGTCGCCGCGATCGGAATCGCTGGTGAAAACCTAGTTCAAATGGCGTGTGTTATTCATGAGGGTTCCCGCTCTGCCGGTCGTCCCGGATTCGGTGCGGTAATGGGGGCGAAGATGTTGAAGGCGGTGGTGGTGGGCCCCGGGCGTGACAGACCGTTGCGCGACCGTGATCGTTTCCTCCGGGAGCGGAGGGACTATGTCCGCAACCTGTTCGATGATGGAATGCGCAATTTTGGCGAGTACGGGACTGCACGCGGGGCGACGTGGCTGTCGGAGATGGGGATCCTCCCCACACGCAACTTTCAGCAGGGGGTATTCGAGCAGGCAGAGGCAATCAGCGGGGAGCGGATGCGTGATGAGATCCTTGTCGATCGTGCCGGTTGCGCCGGTTGTCCCATCCGCTGCAAGCGCGTTGTCAAAGCGACGTTTGCCGGAAGAGAGGCCGTCCCGGACCTCGGCGGCCCCGAGTACGAGACAGTGGCAGCGTTTGGATCTCTCTGTATGAACGACAATCTGAACGCGATCGCAGTTTCTAACGCCATGTGCAACGACTACGGGATCGACACCATCTCCGCCGGTGTTGCGACGGCGTTCCTCATGGAGGCCTCAGAAAAGGGTTTGATTGAGGAGACGATCCGTTGGGGGGACGCCAAGGCGATTGTCGAACTCATCGACAAGATTGCCCATCGAGATGGAATAGGAGACAAGATTGCAGACGGGCTTGCGAACTTTGCCGAGCGCATCGGTGCTGACTTTGCGATGACAATCAAAGGAGTGGAGATCCCCATGCACGAGCCGCGCGGCAAGCAGGGATTAGGAATATCTTATGCTACGAGCCCGCGTGGAGCGACACACCTCGAGGGAATCCACGATACGTTGCTGGAGACCGATGTCCCTACGCCCGAGATGGGCGTAGACCGCGCCTACGACCGGTTTGCGCTTGCTGATAAGCCGGCGATCGCTAAGAGGTACGAAGATTTGCGCTCGTTTGTGAACTCACTTGTCTTGTGCGCGTTTACTGTGAACCAAGTGGGTGAGAAATACAACCTCCCCGAGATCCGTTCCTTGTTTGAAGCGGAGACCGGAAACGCTCTCACCGCGCAAGAGATGCTCATGATCGGTGAGAGAAACTATGCCCTGATGCGCATACACGCGGCACGCGCGGGATATTCGCTTGCAGACGATGGCCTTCCGCAGCGGTTCTTCACGCCGCTCCCGCGTGGGGCGAGCGCCGATCATCCGATCGATCCGGAAGTAATGCGCGAGGCGATCGCGTCTTACTACGAAAAGCGAGGCTACGACCAATACGGTCCCACCAGCGCGACGCTTGAACGCTTGGGAATGAGCGATCTCACGGCGGCAATGGTGCGCGAAAAATGATACCGGCAGTGTCCTTTATCGGGCATCACAACAGCGGCAAGACGGCGATTATCACACGCCTCATTCCGACCCTGCTTGAGCGTGGTTACCGTGTGGGTGCAGTCAAGCACGCTCCGAGCTTGGAGACATTGGAGGCCGGTGACACCGACAGCGCCCGCCTGCGCGATGCCGGTGCGGAGCAGACGCTGATTGTGGGGACCGATGTCTGTTCTCTCTCCTGGGAACGAGATCCGGATGAACCGATCGAGGCGATGGTCGATCGGCTGTTTGTCGGTTTCGATTTGGTGCTTGTTGAAGGATACAAACATGGGCCGTTCCCCAAGATAGAGGTGTTTCGCAAGGCGGGTAGCATCGGAGCGGACCCCCTTGCAGGCGAAATCGATGTCATCGCCGTTATCACCGGTGAAAAGGCGATCCTCCCCGACGGAGTTGCTCTACTCTCTCCACGACGTCTTGAAGAGGTAGCCGACTTCATCGAACAGCGGTTCCTCATGTAGAAGCTTGTTACTGCTGACACAGGAACTAGCCGATTTCCTTGCAGAGGGCCTAAAAGCGCAAAATACCGCTTGCGCAATAAATGAGCCTAACCTTTCAGCACCGGCCGAAGGCCCTGGCAACTTTGTTCATATCCTGTCTTTTATAGGATTATATTGATCGACAGGCTGATTCCTTTCAAACCTTCTCCTCAGTTTCTCTCTTGACGGTACAAAGAGGGAGTCATAGAATGCGAAACGTTGGGGGAGTGGTCGCCTTGCAAGACGGAGTTTTTGGGTAGAACAACAAGCCAGCTAGTTGAAGGGGATGACGATGCTCAGCGTGAGCATAACGGTTATTGAAGAGATATCAGCGGACAGATTCATTTTGAAGTGTGCCTGCTGCAATGGATCAGGGGTCATGGCTCGAGACCATGACAATAAGGGGCCGTGGGTACCGTGTACCGTCTGCAACGGCAAGGGAGCCGTGCTTGTGGAGATCGATGGGACATTGCCCTTCGTAAAATGTGCTTTGTGTAATGGCACAGGTGAACAATCCCAAGACTGTGACAATAGAGGCCCGTACATTATCTGCAAGAAGTGTCATGGAGTTGGTGCGCAGCCTATTGCGGGGAGCATGCGCCTGATGAGGTAAACGCCGAACACGGATGGTAAGCGACATCCCCGACGGTGATGACTGGCGTTGGAAGCCACGGTGATCAAATTTCTGAGTGTAATTCAATCGTGAGGAGGTACGCAATGGGAGATTGCATCTATTGTGGAAAACCAGCCGGATTTCTGAAGACCTCACATAAGGAATGCAAGGAAGCCTTCGAGACGGAAAAACGACAGAAAGAGGCATTATATCAGGAAGGGCACCAAGAAATGATAGAACTGGTTTCTTCAACAATCAATCATGGAAACCCACTTGATTCTCTCGAACAACAATTGCACGGCCTTGCGGAGGCACATTCCATTGATCCGTCCCAAATCAAAAGGGAGCTAGTCACAGGTTGGGAAAAGGCTGTCCAGACAGCTTTGGAGGACCGTGTCCTTTCGGTAGAAGAAGAGACACGTCTGAGTACCTTTGCGGACCGATTTGGCCTTTCACAAGTTGATCTTGACACAAATGGATCCTACACGCAGATGATCCAAGCTGGGGTTCTCCGAGATATTTTGGATGGCAAATTGCCTGAGCGAATAAAAGTGGAAGGCAACCTTCCATTTAATTTTCAAAAGAGCGAACAACTAATATGGGTCTTCCAAGGAGTTAAGTATTATGAACAGAAGACGCGCCGTGAATATGTGGGAGGATCAAAAGGTGCCAGCGTACGAGTCGCTAAAGGTTTCTATCTACGAACTAGCTCATTCAAAGGTCATCCAGTAGAAAAGACGGAAACTGTACATATGGGTACTGGAATCTTGGGAGTTACCAGTAAGCACATATACTTCTCTAGCGGTCAAAAGAGCTTTCGAATTCCTTATAGCAAAATCGTATCATTTCAGCCGTACTCTGATGGCATCGGTATTCAAAGAGATGCCGCAACAGCCAAACCTCAAACATTTGTGACCGGGCAAGGCTGGTTCACCTATAATTTGATATCCAATCTAGCGCAAATGTGAGGGTGTCTAACGAGAACGTGTGCGGCTGACTTGCAAGGATGACTTCATTTGGGCTTGCTTCCGAAGAACCACGGCGGAAGGGATCGACCCTATCTGGTCACTGACAATGGAAGTTGCGTCCTTGGCAAACGCTACAGTGTCGAACGAAGTCTGAAATGACATATTGCAGTCCTTGTCCGACGAGGGAGTTAGATTTCTTATCCTCGGCGCATATCAAACCGTGATCCACCCCGCCAGTTTGTGTTCGTCGTGATCTTCCTCTTCCATCCTACTCGCTTGCGCTTGTCGCCCAGCTCTCGTTGCACCCGCAATGTCCCTGTGATACTCTCTTTGTTATCATGCAATCAGCGGTTGCGCCTGAACAAGTCGTACATTCTGCCGCCTCTTCCCTGTTTGTCGTGCCGCACGGGATCTCCCGGATTGCGGAGGGACGCCGGCAGGCGGTTCCTTTGTTGAGCCGGTCGCCGCAGGAGGCGGATCTTGTTCGCCGCGGTGCGCATCCGGACCTGATCGAACTGTGTCCCGCGAAAGGCAAGGTGAAGATCGGTATCGATCAGGTGCGCCAGGTGATTCACCAGGCGCAGTTCGCACCAACTCAGGCGGCACAGAAGGTGTGTCTTGTACCGAGAGCGGAAGACTTGACCCCGGAGGCGGCGAACGCCCTCTTGAAGGTACTGGAGGAACCGCCACGCGGATTGATCTTCCTCTTTCTTGTCGAGCATCCTGGCGATCTGTTGCCGACGATCGTCTCGCGAAGCCGCGTCATTCGCATTCGGCCAACAACGAACGAAGAGCTCCTCGCCCGGCTGACCGAGGCGGGCTATGGTGCGAGCGAGGCAAGACATCTTATCGATGTCGTGGCAGACGAGAGTGAACTTAACGAGCTCATTGGGCACCCGATCGATCTTGCGACTAAGGAGGAAGAGGCCGTAGCATCCGTCTCCTCGGCGAGGGATGAGGGACTGGTAGCATACGCAATCGGCGATGATCCGATCGTACGACATGCGGCAGTTACGAGCCTGCTCGCCCGTTTCGTCACCCGTGACCTCAGACTTATCACGTTAGGGGCAAGGATGATCTCACGTGCAGGTAGCGATGCGGCCCACCGACTGCTTGCCGGACTGCTCACTGCTGTTTTTGCCGCTCTGCCGAACGTCCATCAAGAAGAAAGGAGAGTGACCCCGCTTCCGACATTGCACATTGATGTGCGGCGAGGTCTCCGCCTCTGTCAACGGATCGCACGTGCGCAACGAGCGGTGGAGCGTTATACCCCCCTGGAAGCGGTGTTTCTTTCTCTCTTCCTGTCAGTCTGTGAGGTACGTGATGACTGAGGAGAAGGTTTACCTTGTACGAGTTCTCAATCTGGAGCGGGACAGTGGCTACTACTACGCAGCAACGGATGAATTTTCTCCTGGGGATCATTGCGTCGTCGATTATCAGAATGGCCTTCGCCTCGGGGTGGTGTTGAGTGTGCTCGCGGCCGGCGAGGGGATCGGTAAGCAGCTCGAGCAGATAGTCAGGCCGGCTACGCAGACCGACATGGAAACATTCGCGCATAATCAGGCGGATGCGGAGCGCATTCTCTCCTCCACACGAGAGATTATCGCCAGCCACAATCTACCGATGCACCTTGTTGCTGCGGAATACACACTCGATCGTTCAAATCTTCGTATCTACTTCACCGCTCCTCACCGGGTTGACTTTCGGACGTTGCTGCGTGATTTGGCGGGACGTTACGGGATTCGTATCGAGCTTCGCCAGATGGGGGCGCGAGATGAAGCGAGGATCAAGGGAGGGATTGGAAGATGCGGGCGCGAGTTGTGCTGCCACCAATTCCTGCGCGAGCCGACGCCGGTGCCGATGGAGTTCGCCTACGATCAGGAACTGTTCGTCCCGCCGGAGCGGATAACCGGTATCTGTGGGCGCTTGATGTGTTGCTTGGCCTATGAGCACAACGCCTACAAGTGTGAACTCGCAAACATGCCCAAGTTGGGGATGTGGGTGTCTTATAAGGACAAGCGGGGAAAAGTGATCGCCCACAACATCTTTCGTAGTACGGTCACCATTCTCACCGGCGCGCGCGAGCGCATCCTGCACGAGCCCGAAGGCACGATTGGCGATCCG
>CAZBSW010000068.1:0-8494 GCA_964494835.1 uncultured Thermotogae bacterium | reverse complement strand
CAACCTCAACCATTTGTTCCCCGGACTGCGAACGAACTTCACGTACACAATCAGTGGGACTAAGTCCTTTTCTGATACCAAAGCCGATATCACTCACACGGCCAAACTCGACCTCCGCCCGGATGCGTTCGCCATCCTATCTTCTAATATAACGCCTCGCTTCAGGTTAAGCGGTGACTACGAGGAAGGAGTCGGTTCTGTGAACGGACAGGCAAACCTACGTGCCACAATCAACGATCTCTCTTCACAGGTGACGTTCAGCCGCGATCTCTCCGGATTCGGGAGCACACGATTCGAGACAACCGACAGATTATTGTTAAACCTGAGCTATCGCGGGATACCCGATCTCAGGCCCACCATCTCTTTTACCCAAAACGCCACCGCCGTCACGTATCAGGACGAAACACGTGGATCGGCCAATCGTACGCTGACCGGCTCACTCTCTTGGACCCCTCCCGACGGTCGGCGGGACACTCTGCGGATCAGCGTACGCAACGTTTCAACCTCACAGGATGAGAACACACTGAGCATGACTATTAACAACAACTATAGCTTCTCGTACGACCCTTTTACTGAAGGATTTCTCTATCAGCCGCTCATGATCCACATCTACCTCGACGGGCGCTATGCCGATACCACAAACACCGACACACCGGACATCGGCCTGACAATCAAAGGATCAGCGGATGTCGCCATCTCCCAGACATGGCAAACCTCCTTATCTGCATCGTACCTCACCGGGATTGACAGTGACGGCGACTTTTACAACGGTCTTCTATTGGAACTCTTTATTGGAGCCACGTTCTAACATGATGGACAAGGAGAATCGCTACCTGCGTCAGATAGAACTGCCGGAGATTGGGGCAGATGGCCAGCTTCGTCTGCAGCAAGCACATGTCCTTGTAGCCGGCTGTGGGGCGCTCGGGTCGAACGGTGCGGAAGCGATCGTACGTACCGGCGTGGGTAAGGTCACGCTCGTCGACTCAGACACGCTGGAATTGGGAAACCTGCAGCGCCAAGCATTGCTCACTGAAGGTGACGTCGGCAAGCCGAAGGCACAGGCGCTCGCACAGGCGCTCGCACAAGTCAATTCAGAGATAGACGTTCAGTACGAAGTTGCGCGTGTCTCTGCGACAAACATAGAACGACTCGTCTCTAGGGTGGATCTGGTTCTCGACGGCTTCGACAACCTGCCGGCACGGTATCTACTAAACGACGCCTGTGTCAAGCACGGGGTTGCGTGGGTATTCGCTGCAGTTGCAGGTACGTTCGGAATGATGATGCCGATCATCCCCGGGAAGACCGCGTGCCTACGCTGTCTTTCGCCCGACCCCGCCCCCGACAGATTCGTCCTCACCGCGGGGAACGCCGGCTTGGTAAACACCATACCAAGAGCGATCGTAGCCAATCAGGTAACGAATGCGTTGCGGATCCTCATCGGTGCTGTCGAACCACCCACCGAACTGGTCACCTACGACATCTGGCACGGCCAGTTCAACTCGATTCCGATCGAACGAAATCCAGCCTGCCCGGCATGCGCGAGAAAGGAGTTCGCTTTCCTGAACCAGGGTTCCCCAGGATAAGATTCCGAAACAGGCGACGAGCCGTTGGGTCACCGGCAAGAGGCACCTTGCATTGCCAATGGGGCCATCTTGATCTACTTGAGGCGAGGATCGAGGACGTCGCGCAGGCTGTCGCCGAGGATGTTGAATCCGAAGACAGTGACTATGATGCACAGTCCCGGGTAGACCGCCATCCACCATGCGGTACGCATGAACTCCTGCGCATCCTGGAGCATCGCCCCCCACGATGGAATCGGAGGGCGTATTCCGAATCCCAGGAAACTCAACCCGGCCACCACGATGATATTGACGCCGATCGACATCGTGGTCACAACGAGGAGCGACGCGATCGCGTTCGGAAGCACATGCCGCAGCACGATACGTCCGGTGGGAGCGCCGACCGCGCGTGCGGCGACGATGTAGTCCTCTTCCCGCACCGACAGCACCTCGCTACGTATTATGCGCGCCGGCCCCAGCCCGAAGATGCCGAGAACAACGATGAGGGTCGGGATGCTCGACCCCCACATGCTGATGATGAGCAGGGCGAGAACCAGAAATGGGATCGAGTTGATGATCTCTAAGAATCGCATGATGACAGCGTCGGAGACGCCGCGGAAGAACCCCCCGATCAGTCCCAAGAACCCGCCGAAGAGCATGTTCAACAGCGTCGCCATCCCTCCTATCCCCAGCGCAACGCGGGAACCGAAGATCAGCCGATCGAGGACATCGCGGCCAAAGTTGTCCATCCCTAACGGGTGCTCGGCTGACGGCGCCGCGAGAAAATGGGCTAAGTCCATCTTCAGTGCATTCCCATGTGCGTAGAACGGAGCAAACAAGGCCACGTAGAAAACGAGTAGGATGATCAACAGCCCCAAGATCCCCTTCGGATCCTTGGAGAAGCGCCGGCCCACGATCTGCCAGTACCCGCGAGCATAGCTCATCTCCTCTCTCCTGTGGAGCAGGTGCCCCAAATCTACCAGCGCGAATACCCACACCGCGCAGAAAAGAAGGAACAAGGCCGAAGTGGAGAACCAGTACTCGCCCGGCTCCTTGCTCGTCGAACACGCAAACCACGCCAGCCGCCCCCGCATGATCGCAAGGTAGAGCGTGCCCCCTTGAACCGCGAGCAACGCCCAAAGTACAACCGCCTTCGTCCACCACCCATGCACCGCATGCCCCAGCCCCGGAAGGATGAGCGACAGCAAATAGGCGCGCGTCATCCCTCGCCTCGTTACACCTCTCCGCTCAGTCATAGGTGATCCTCGGATCGATATACGCGTACATCAGGTCGACTACCAGATACGACAGCATGTAGAAGGCGGCCATGAACAACGCCAACCCGAACACAACCGACTGATCCCGCCGCAGGATCGACTCGTACATCAATCGGCCGATCCCCGGCCACGCCGTCGTCGTCTCCGTCAATACCGCCCCCGCAAACAACGCCCCGATCTGCAGCCCGATGTTCGTCACCACCGGCGCCAGCGCATTGCGAAACGCATGCTTCAGCAGCACAACCCGTTCCGCCAACCCCTTGGCACGGGCGGTGTCGATGTATTCCTGCCGCATCACCTCGAGCATGCTCGCGCGCGTGAGGCGTGCATTGAACGCCATCTGCACCGAAGAAAGGGCCACCGCAGGGATGATCAGATGCCTCATCCCATCCACGGTGAGAAACGACCACCCCCACAGCGTCGCCCCCCTCCCAGAGACCGGTAGCACATGCAAGATCACCCCGAAGATCAGCATCAACATCAGCGCAAACCAGAAGACCGGGATCGATATCCCCATCAGCGCCGCCGTCGTAACCGCATAGTCCAATGATGAGTTGCGATAGATCGCAGAGAGAAGTCCGGCCGGAATCGAGATGAGAAGCGCCAGGATCATCCCCGCTACCCCCAGTTCCACCGTCGCCGGCAGCCGCCCCAGTATCACCGACCATACCGGCTTGTGATACGTCATCGCCTGTAGCTGCCCGTTGAACAGTCCGCTGATCAATCGCCAGTACTGCACATGGAACGGCTCATACAGCCCTAGCTTGACCCGGATCGCCTCGATCGTCTCCGGCGTCGCCCCCAGCCCCGCCATCACCCGCGCCGGATCGCCCGGCATCGCCTTCAACAGTATGAACAACAGCACCGTCAGCCCGAATATCACGAAAATGAGCTGCGCAAACCGCCGCACCGCATACCCAAACACGTCTTGACTTTCTCCTTCCTTAAAGAACCTGGGCTACCTATCATTCGGCAGCCCAGGTCTTCCGGTCAACAAAGAAACCGCTTTACTCTTCCACCCACACGTTGTTCGATGGGCTGCAGAGCTGCATCCAAGAGAGCGGACTGATCTGGTAGTCCTGCACCCGCATCCTTACACCGCGCGTCTCGATGTAATGATAACCGGGTATGTGCGGATAATCGGCAAAGATCATCCGCTGCGCTTCCACATACAACGCCTCACGCGTGCTCTGGTCACACCCCGCGCAGGAATCGGCCTGCTTGATCAACGCGTCCGCTTCCGGGTTCGAATACCATGAGTAGTTGTTCGCCGTCCCGACGACCGCGTTCTCCGTGGTCAACAGGTAGTAGATGAAGTCGTGCGGATCGGGTCCTCCACTCCATCCCATGAGGAAGATCTCGTAGCCTTCGCCCAGTGGATCTGCATCGCTACGATACAGCAGGTCGAGCAACGGACCCCAATCGAGCGGTTGCACCTCGGCATCGATCCCGTTCTCGTCTAGGTTCGTGGCGAGAATCGTCGCCAACTGCGTGCGGCGCGGATCGAGCGGACAGTAGATCGTCGTCTTGAAGTCTGCCGGGATGACCCCTTCTTCCTTCAGTTCGGCGAACAGCGCTTTGGCCGCTTCATCATCCTCTTCCAATGCAATGTTACTCTTTAGGTATTCAACATCGTTCGCCCATAGCGCCGGCGGAGTGCACCCGTACGCACGCACCCCCGTCAGATTCTGGAAGATCGAGAATACCGCCGCATCCATGTCTATCGACAGGTAGCACGCCTTGCGGAACCGTACGTCATTACTCGGAGAGTGCGAGCAGTTGAATGCGATGTAGAAGTAGGAAAGACTCGGAACCTGCTGTACGTCCACCTCCTCCATCGCCTGGAATCGAGCTACATCCTGTGCTGGCATGTTGTCGGTGATGTCGATTCCACCGGCCTCGAGCTCGAGCATCATCGTCGCCAGCGTCGGTATGGGACGGTAGACGACCTTGTCGAGGTTCGGGTAGACGAGCCAGTAGTTCTCGTTTCGTTCCAGCGTGATGTGATCACCTGGCTTCCACTCCACGAACTTGTACGGACCGCTCCCGATCGGAGCAAGGTTGAACGCCTCGGGCCCCATCTCCTCACACGTGTCCTTAGGAACAACCGAAGAACTCTCACTCACAAGCCCCGGACAGAACGGCGTCCAATCCGGCTTATTGATGAACTTCACCGTGTACTCATCGATCACTACTGCTTCCTGAAGCCACTCGTACTCGGACGCATTCGGCGAACCGTTCACCGGATCGATGATCCAGTTGAAGGTGTATGCCACGTCCTCCGCAGTCAGGTCTTCACCATTGCTGAACTCGATTCCTTCGTTGAGGTAGAACGTCGTCGTGGAGCCATCCTCCGCTACATCCCATGACTTCGCAATCTGCGGAATCGGCTTCAGCGTGTCCGGGTCCAGGCCGATGAGGTCGTCAAAGATCTCACCATAGACGTACGCGTCATACGCCGAATTGGAAACCCGCGGATCGAGATCCTTGAACGTCTGACTTACCCCGATCGTCAGTGTGCCTCCAACATGCGCCCCCGGCGTCTCCGGCACGGATGTCTGCGCCGTCACCATTAGGCCGAATGCTAAGAGGAATATCCCGAGAAGTACCGTTGTCTTTCTAAGCATCTCTCCTCCTTGATAGAAGAACCGCTTTCCGCTAACGCCGTCACTCGAACCAAAAGGCGCTAGTGACCTTTGCGTCCGCATATTCGCCGGTGAGCATAAGCTGCACTGTGCCACCAGGGACAACGACGATATTGATGAACGCGTAGTTGTTGGATACCGCGACCAACGTGGCTTCCTCTCCGCCAATGGCGATCACGCTCGACTTATCAAAACTCACCGCTTTGTCGAAGATGATCCCCAGCTGTGTGACCGTGGCGCCCGTCTGGTTGTCGAAGAGAAAAACGCCCACCGAACGTGGTGCTACGACGGTCTGCCCCATGGCGGCAACACCGATTGCCACCACCAGCAACAACACGAGTCCGACCTTCCTCATTACAACACCTCCTCCTTGGCTTGTTCGACCGTTAGATCCCGCTCTTCCACGGCGATAGTCGAATCGTACCGGCCTCACTTCGTCGTCAGCACCCAGCCTGGACGGAAAACAGTGGAAAGGTCCGACTGGGTGCTGACGCAACTTTGATGTTCGATCTCGCACATCAATTAGCAGTATTTATTCATTATGCAGCATCGTCAAGATCCAAATAGAAAGCGGATTACACAACCAATACTCATCCAAATGTGCGCAGTGGGAGACAACCAACTTGTGATACCTATATCATTGTCCGTTTACATAGATACTCATTGCTATCATGACACAGAAATCGGACAAAGATCCCTTCTCATTGGGATTATGGGCAATTTGGTTGTATCGTCATCATCCAACTTGGATCTCGACAACCAACCAAAAAACCGGTATGGTGTTCTTGGACCCATCCAAAGGAGGGAGTTATGCTGGTAAAGCTCAATCGTGCCGCAAAGCTTCCGTTGTATGTACAAATACGCCAGCAGATGCGTGAGCTGATTCTCTCCGGCGCCTTGCCTCCAGAAAGCCGGCTTCCCGCAACACGCGACCTCGCAAAGGCATTGGGAGTTAACCGGACCACCGTCGTCACCGCTTACCGCCAACTATGGAGCGAGGGGTTAGTTGAGGGACGTGCGGGTGGGGGGACGGTTGTTGCCTGTCCGATGAACCCCATCGCAAACGAGAAGGGTTTCTTCCCTTCACCCTTGTCTTGGGAATCACGCTACACCTCCCGCATGCAACCGTTCCACGCCTCTCGTCTCACTCACTTGATCCAACAGGCTCCGTCCGACGTAATCAAGTTTTGCCTGGGAATCCCTCCCGACGGCCGTACTCCCATACATGTGGCGAGAGAAGTACTGGAAGAGGCGATTCCACGGGGAATGAACGTACTGCAAACGGCTCCATATGCGGGGATCTCTGAGTTACGCCGATTGATCGCAAAACGGGTGGAGCTGATCGGTATTCACGCCAGCCCTTCGGAGATACTCGTATTATCGGGAAGAGACCAAGGGATATACTTGCTGGCACAAGCGCTCCTCGATCCGGGAGACAGCGTTGCGTTGGAAGTGCCCGCACATGCGGGTGCAATACATGTCTTCAACAGTTGCGGCACGTTCATCTGCCCCATCCCCACGGACGAGCAGGGACCCCGCCTGGACATTCTGGAGGGGATTCTCATTCATCAACAGCCGCGATTCGTATATGTGGCGCCCACATTCCGCAACCCTACAGGAACGACAATGAGCCTGGAGCGGCGGCTCGCATTCCTTGAGCTGTGCCAGCGCTACAAGACACCGATATTAGAGGAAGATTCGTATCATGACTTGCGCTATGAAGCGTCGTCTCTCGCGCCGATCAAAGCTCTCGATCGGTATGACCATGTCGTTTATCTTTCTACCTACTCGGAGACCTTCTTTCCAGGTCTTCCGCTGGCGTGGCTGATCGCGCCCAAAGACGTTGTCGAGCGGCTCGAATCACTCAAGGCATGTATGGATGAGTCCACAAGCGTATTCGCACAACATATCGTCTATGAGTTCCTCCAGCATCAGATGAATGAAATCAGCGACGTCATCTCATTCTACGCGTCGCGCCGCGACATCATGTGCCAGGCGTTGGAGAGATACTGCCACGGCCTGTTGCAGTGGAGTCGTCCAGAAGGCGGGTTCTTCATTTGGGCCAAGCTGGAGGGGGGTCTGAAGGCGGAATTGGTATTACAAGAGGCGTTGAAAGAGAAAGTCGCCTTTGTCCCCGGCTGGACATTCTTCCCATTCGGAAATGGAGGTGAGAACGAGCTGCGACTCGATTTCGCCGGCCAGCCAGAGGACCGCATCGAAGAAGGGATAAAACGTCTCGGCATCGCCCTGCGGCGGAGCATGGACGAGAAGTTCCCGCATCGCAACAAGCCCACCACGCTTGCCTCGCCTCAACCAGACCCCTTCGCGTTGATAACACAAAAACTGCCGATCAATGTCTAGTGATCCTTCTACCCACCACCGATCGGGGGAAGGATCGACACGGTGGCACCATCGAAGAGAGCGGTATCCATTCCGGAAAAGAAGCGAACATTGCGGCCGTTTAGGAGAACATTGAGATAGCCCCCGCCGCTCTTGATCCGTTCGGCAAGCATCGGCGCTTGCGCAGCGAGCACGGAGATCAGATCGGAAACGCGGGAACCATCCGGTAGGCTCACAGATAGCGATCCCTTGCCGAGCTCACCGGTCATTAACTCACGCAGGCCGCCAAACACCTTGACTAGTACTGTGATCTCTTTATCAGTCCGATTCTTGTCGAGCACTGCTTGTTCCTCCACTTCCTGCATCTGCCGATGACAGGCGCTATCCGCCGAGACGGGGGATGTCGACTCCGCGCTCGCGTGCGACACGCACCGCCTTGTCATATCCGGCATCGGCATGACGCATAACGCCGGTCCCGGGATCACATGTAAGAACACGTTCCAGCCTCTCGTCAGCCGCGTTTGTCCCGTCCGCCACTATCACCACTCCGGCGTGAATGCTCTTCCCTATCCCCACCCCTCCGCCATGGTGAACGGAGACCCAGGTAGCACCAGCAACTGCGTTCAGAAGGGCGTTGAGAATCGGCCAATCGGCGATCGCGTCCGATCCATCT
>CAZBSW010000067.1:0-8572 GCA_964494835.1 uncultured Thermotogae bacterium | reverse complement strand
GATCGGTGATGATGGGAACGATGTCGGCATTCCCCTCCACGTTCGCCAGCAGGTCATTGGGGATGTTTACTGCATAGTCATATGTACCAGACTCGATACCTACCAGCCTCGCGTTGTCTTCCGGAACGAAGAGGAATTGCAACTTATCGAAGTAAGCAACCTTCTGCCCGGCAAACCCGCTCGCCGCAGCGGGAGAACTGGAATAGCCGGCAAAACGTTCGAGCAGGATATAGTCACCGGCCTTCCACTGCACAAACTTGTACGGACCGGTACCGATGATATCCTCGGGAGCAAGCGGCTTAGAGCCGGCCTTGTCGATGATCTCCTTTGGATAGATGCTCGGCCCACCATAGATATTCGCCAGATACGTAGTCATGGGGGCGAACGGCTCGTCGAGCGTGAGCTGCACCGTATAGTCATCAAGAGCGACAAGCTTGGTTACGTGCGACCACAGTGCCTTCGCCGTCAATCCGTACTCTCCCCACCTATTGAGGGAGGCTACGACATCTTCTGCCTTCATTTCTTTGCCGTTTTGGAACAGGACCCCGCGCCGCAGGTTGAATGTGGCAACGGTCCCTGTTTCATCCAATTCCCAGCTGAGGGCCAACATGGGCTGCGGCGTGTAGGATGCATCGAACGCAAACAACCCTTCCAGGATATGGCGCGCCGGTATGCTTGCCGCAACGCCTGTATCCATCTGCATATCAAGCGTCCCCGGCTCCGAAGCCAGAGCGCAGCGTAGTGTTCCTCCGTATTTCGGGCCTTCATCTGACATACCAGTTAGGCCGGTTGCGATGACAAAAATGAACGAAATAACGAGAATGCTAAAAACGGACCATTTGAGATTCATCCACTGCCTCCTTTGGACTGTTTTTCGCTTACCGCTTACTGCTTTTTTCGCTTGTACACCACCCCCCATCGTTGTCTACTGGTGCGAATTACCTCTCATGGTGTAGTCTGCGTAGGGAATCTTCACGCCTCCCAAATCTCTTTCATCCTTCGCCAGTGCTCACTCATCTTCTCTGACGCAATATCGGGCTCACGCCGCGCGATCGCGTCCAGTATCTCGCAGTGTAGGTCGACGACTTGTTCGAGATCGGACACGTTCTTCAGGTAGTAATGGTGCGTAAATTCCCGGTACAGCTTCTGGTCCATTGTATCGACCAGCGGCGAGATCGATTCCACAATCAGACGGTTGTTGGTGGCCGCAACAAGCGCGCGATGAAACGCCTTGTCCGCTTCGAAGTAGTCGGCAAATTCACCTGTCTGCGCCCGTTCACGCATCTGTGCGATGACCTGCTGTAGCTGCCGTACCCCCTCGGCAGTCCCCTTTTGCGCCACATACGCCGCAACGGGGGGTTCCAGGATGGACCGCGCGTCCATCACTTCCAGACAGCCAGCCTCGTTCTCTATGAGGTGCGGCGCTGCGCTTTCTTCCTCCGAAGACGGCGTCTTAACTACGTAGTTACCACTGCCCGGGCGCGAACTGATAAGGCCGACTGCCTGTAGCGCGGACAGCGCCTCTCGTATTGATGGACGACTTACCCCCATTTGTTCAGCGAGTTCGAATTCGGACGGTAGCTTGCTCCCCACGGGAAAGTTCCCGCCTTTGATGGCTCTGATGATCTGCTCGGCAGCGATCGCAGAAACCTTTCGAGGACGGACTTTCTCGAAGTATGTCTCGTTGCTGTTTTCGTTTCGATCTGTCATTTAGTCAAGCTGTATGATAGCATTACCACCCGCGCGATGCAATGGCAAGAAGCTGAAAGTCACTCAGCGGATCCTGAATCGTTCCTAATCAGGATTGCATGCGCACTTTCGCTACTGTGGCAAGAACAGACCGCGTATCGCCCGACGACCAGATGGATCATCACGTACTCGGAACGAACTGTCCCCATCCTGCTTCGCTGCAAAAGACACCGTCGTTGTAAACGACTTTCCCACGCGCGATCGTGGCCGCTACGCAACCGTGCACTTTACGTCCTTCATACGGCGAAAAATCGGTATTCATATGTAGATCGTCGGCACGGATCGTCCAGTTTTTGGTTGGATCGAAGATCACGATATCGCCGTCCGCGCCAACGGTGATACACCCCTTCCTCGGATAGATCCCATTTATCCTCGCCGGCCTCTCACTCAACAACTTGGGAAGATCGGTCAATGCAAGGCGTCCCGTTTCCACACCTTCGGAATAGAGGAGGGGGAGAAGGGTCTCCACGCCGGGAAGCCCGTAGGGGAGGTCGAGGAATGAGCCCTTCCACACCTTCTGTGCGCGCGTAAACGGACAGTGATCGGTCGCCACAAGATCGAGAGCACCGTCGCGCAATCCATTCCACAGTTCCTGTCGATCCACTTCATCGCGCAACGCGGGACTCGCCGAGAAGAGGTGACCATCTTCCCGCTCATATACGCCGCGCGTCAACAGAAGATACTGGGGGCAGGTTTCGGCCGTCAGCTGTACCCCGCGAGCCTTGGCTCGCTTGACCGCTGCAAGTCCGAGACCGGAACTGACATGCACGATATGGGTACGCACCCCCGTCTCAGCCGTAAGGTAGACCACTTGCTCGACGGCCGATCCCTCGCAGACCGAGGGACGGGAGCGAGCTAGTCCCGTCATTCTTGCTCGTTCCCTATCATCCATTTGGCCCATTATCGACTCTATGATCGCCTCATCCTCACAGTGTACAAGGGTGGTCGCATCGAGTGCAGCCAATGCGCAAAAGGCCTGGTAAAGCACACCGTTGTCCGAGGCCCGCCCCGAGGCGGCATAGGCGGTGTAGAACTTGAAACTCTTGACTCCAAGCCCTATTGCTTCGCGGAATTCATCGCTCTTGTCCGGTCGCCATCCGATCACCTCGGCATGCAGGGCATAGTCGACGACAGCAGTACGTGCTTCGTCCTTGCGGTGTTCAATCTCTTCAGTAATCGTGGTATCGCGGCTTCCGACAGTAAAGTCGACGATCGTGGTGACGCCGCCACAGGCCGCCGCCGCCGTGCCCGATAGGAAGTCATCGCTGGAACGCGTACCGCCAACTGGCAGTGCCATGTGGGTGTGAGCGTCGATAACGCCAGGGAACAAGAGCATGTTTGTCGCATCGATCTCTTGACGTCCGGTGAGTGCCGACCCGATCGCCGTGACTTTCCCTTCATCGATGGCAACTTCGACCCGCTCTGCAATGCCGGGAGTTACCAGCGTCCCATTCTTGATCACCAGATCATGCATCGTCCGCCTTCCTTGTTATCCGGCCAAGCTGTATGATAGCATTACCAATATCGGCCGACAACCGGCCGGCACACGAGTCAAATGAAACGCCTCAAGTAAGATTATATGCCAGGGAGGAGAGAATGATTGACCTGACGGTGAACGAAGAGCAGCTGAAGCGCACGGTAGCGCGGGCGCGCGAGCGCGGGATCATAGCCCCTACGTACGGGCAGATGAAGGATCCCGACAAGGTCCCAGAGAAGATCAAGGATCAACTGAAGAGTATCGGCTTATGGGACCTGCATCCACTGAACCTATTCCGAATAACGTGGAAGAATGAACCAGTGAAGGAAGGGGGTGGATTCGATGGCGTGAACTACGTGGAGATTCCCCATGAGATCACAGGAGTAGATGCACGTATCATCGCCCTTGTTGGCAAGTGGTTCCCGACCGGCGCACACAAGGTGGGGGCGACCTACGGATGCCTCGTGCCTCGACTCGTCACCGGCCAGTTCGACCCTACCTTTCACAAGGCGGTGTGGCCGTCTACCGGTAACTACTGCCGCGGTGGTGCGTATAACTCCAACCTCCTTGCGTGCGATTCGATCGCAATTCTCCCTGAAGAGATGTCGCGTGAGCGGTTCGAATGGCTGTCCAAGATCGCCGGTGAGGTAATCGCCACCCCCGGCTGCGAGTCTAACGTATGGGAAATCTTCCAGAAATGCATCGAGCTCAAAGCGACGCGCGACAACATCATGATCTTCAATCAGTTCGACGAGTTCGGGAACCATTTGTGGCACTACGAGGTCACGGGGCATGCCATGGAAGAGGTGCTCCGGCAGGAGCTGGGTGAGAACGGCCGCTACGCTGGTGTTGTCCTTACTTCCGGCTCGTCTGGGACAATGGGCTGCGGAGACTACCTGAAGGAGGTCTACCCGGCGAGCAAGCTTGTCGTCTCTGAAGCGCTGCAGTGCCCCACGTTGCTGGAGAACGGGTTCGGTGGCCATCGGATCGAGGGAATTGGCGACAAACACGTTCCATGGATCCACAACGCGCGTAACACGGACATGGTCACCGGCATCGATGATGAGGACTGCATGAGCCTCATTCGCCTGTTCAACGAGCCAGCGGGACAGGAGTTCTTGGAAGATCAGGGCGTTAGTGGCGACATCATAAGACAACTCCCGTTCCTTGGCATTTCCAGCGTGGCGAATCTCCTTTCAGCAATCAAGGTCGCCAAGTACTACGAACTGGCGGAAAAGGACATCGTCCTCACCGTATTCACCGACTCGATGGAGCTCTACCAAACGCGATTGGCGGAGCTCACCGAGGAGCGCGGGCCGTACAACGAGATGCAGGCAGCTATCGACTACAACCTTCACCTTACGGGCATAAAGACCGATCATACCCTCGAGCTGCGCTACCAGGATCGCAAGCGGATCCACAACCTCAAGTATTACACGTGGATTGAACAGATGGGTAAATCGGTAGACGAGCTGGATGCGCAGTGGTACGACTACCCCGGTTACTGGGATCGTATTCATCGGATGGTGGAACCGATCGATGAATTGATCGAGGCATTCAATGACAGAGTCGGTCTCATAAAGGAACTCTAGGAACGCCTGTACGTTTCTTGGAAAGAAGACGCCCCTCGCAGCGAGGAGGGGCGTTTTGTTGTTCTGACCTGTGGTTGCTGCTAATCTAAGGTACGAGATGATAGAAGAGATCGAGCGTCTTGTATCGAGCGATATCCCGACATTTGTCACCGAGGAACTTCAGAAAGGCGGGCATAAGCCCTGTGTTATCATCCACGGCGGGATCGGGGCGGGGAAGACAGGCATCGCGAGAATGCTGAGCGACATGCTCGCCGAACAAAGGATCGTCGTCGGAGGCATCCTTTCCCCACGATTGGTCGACGGAGATGAGACCGTCGGCTACTCGATCCGCGATATCCTGTCCGGCGAAGAACGCCCGTTCGCGGCACTCGAACCACCCGGGATCGCAACCGGCAGATTCTACATCACTCGTGACGGGATCGATTTCGCTCGCCGGGCGATAGAGCGAGCCGCCCGGACGGCACAGGTCGTCTTTGTCGATGAAGTGGGGCGTCTCGAACTCATCGGAGAAGGACACGCGCCCGCCTTACGGGAGCTCCTGTGCTCGTGCGCACTGCCAATCATCCTTGTACGCTCCGAGTTCGTCACGCATGTTGTCGATGCGTTCTTGATAGATCGCTACGAATCGTTCGGAGTTGATGCCATCACCACCGCTTACCTTAAGAAAGGCGGAGGACGATGAGCGATAGATTGTGGGAGATCATCGCCGAAATAAGGTTCCCTCTCTTCGTGACCACCGGAGAGGATGGGTTCCCGCGGGCACGACCGATGCGTCTCCTTATTCGTGAGGGGAGAGAGATGTGGTTTGCCACTTCCCGTTCTTCGAGGAAGGTACGGCAGATTACGATCAATCCCAAAGTAACGGTTATGTTCATTGACACCTACCGATTCAATTATGCGTATTTGTACGGTCGTGCTCACATTGTTACCGATGTCGAACAGAAACGCGGCCTGTGGCAGGACGACTGGAGCGATGATTGGCCAAACGGACCATCCGATCCGGACTACGTCCTTATCAAGGTAGTGGGAGAACACGGAAGCTGTTATCACGGCAGCACCGGTAACGCCGAGGATATTCCTCTGCACGGGTAGTTGCAGCCACGCAGTCCCCGCTTGCGAGTGCTCGATTTGAGCAAAGAACATGTTAGTATGAAGTGTCGCGCACTCGGTGAGAGAAGAAGGCATCAAGCGTCTGGACCACGTCGGCTATCAGACTCAGAGGAGGGTTAGACAATGAACTGGGTGGATTTGGCGATCGGGGCGGCCATTGGGTTGGTGCTTGGACTTCTCTTGGCGCGGCTCAGAAGTGGCGAACGCCTGGCTTCATTACGGGCAGAGAACAAGAACCAGAAAGAGCGACTGGCCACGATCGAGCAACAGATCGAGGAAAGCACGAGTCTGCGCGACGAGAATGAAGAGCTCAGGATTCGATTGGAACGGTTGCAGGGAGAACGGCGGGCGGACGAGGACAAGCTTCTGTGGATCGAACAGGCGCAAGAGCACCTGCGGGAGGCATTTGCGGCACTCGCAAGTCAGGCCCTCAGTTCAAATGCGGACCAGTTTCTCGAACGTTCCCGTGAACAGCTGACCGCTCTTCTCACACAGCTACGCGGCGATTGGGGAACGCACAAAGAGCAGCTGAAGAATCTCGTTCAACCGTTGGAGAAGACGCTCGTGCAGATGGATGAACAGGTGCGGAGCCTGGAGGAGAAACGCGCCGGGGCGTATCAGAGTCTGGAGAAGCATCTGCAGGAGCTTGGCCAAGCGCAGACCCAGCTCCGCGATACGACATTCACCTTAGCACAAGCGCTCAGGTCATCCACTGTACGCGGGCGCTGGGGGGAGCTGCAGTTGCGACGCGTGCTCGAGCTTGCCGGGATGACAGCGCACATCGACTTCGAGGAGCAGGTGGCAACGGACGAAGGCCGCCCGGACGTGATCGTGAGCCTTCCCAACAAAGGGATCCTTCCCATTGACGCAAAGACGCCGATGACTTCATACTTCGCCGCACTGGAAAGCGACGGAGAGACGCAGAAGAGCAAGTTCGCTGCCCATGCGCAGGCGATGAAGCAGCGGATTCAGGAACTGGCACGAAAGGAATACTGGCGACAATTTCCAGAAGCCCCCGAGATGGTCGTAATGTTCGTTCCAAGCGAGCCGAGCTTGTCCGCTGCATTCGCACAGGATCCGACTCTACTGGAGTTCGCCGCCAAGCGGAACATCCTCGTCTCCACTCCCCTTACCCTCCTCGCTTTGCTGCGTGCCGTCGCCTATGGGTGGCAACAACAGCAGATTGCAGACAACGCCCGCCAGATCGCACAACAAGGGCAGGAACTCTACGATCGAATCATCCGCTTTCTTGAGCTATTCCAGAAGACGGGGAAGGGGTTGAGCCAGGCGGTCGATGCTTACGATAGTGCCGCCGGATCGATCGAGCGGCGTCTGATCCCATCCGCACAGCGGTTCAAGGAACTGAATGCCGCAACAAAGGACCTCCCTGAGGTCCGCCCACTGGACAAACGCCCCCGCCTGTTCACAACAGAAGACGAAGATCACTAGTACGGTCTTGCAGGTGATCCGCAGATCAATGGAAAAGGAGGCCATACGCAGCCTCCTTTTCTCCACTATCAGTTTGTAGAAAGGCGGTAAACCTGATAGCAGACATAGTGTAGGTACCCAAGGCTTGAGCGGCGAGCCATGCTATCACCTCGGCGAGAGACGTAGGTCATATCGCACATCCGCCTCGCTTCAGTGCGACAATCGCCCGATAACTAGATCCGTTGCAGCGCATGTTTGGGATGGAAGGGACGTTTCCAGTTAAGATGAAACAAGTCCTGGAGGAACGATGAAGAATCTCAACACTGTACTTCATTACTTTGGCATCGTACTTGTCGCGTTCGCCTTCCTGCAGGCACTGCCGCTCATCATCAGCGCTATATATGCAGAGACGGTCACTTTTCCGGTCCGCATCTACGCTATTCCGGCCGGAATCAGCGCCGTCGCCGGCATCCTACTCGTGGGTGTGTTCACAGCATATCCGCTTGTCGAAGGAACGGCGATGGCCGTGGGTGCGTTGGGATGGTTCGGACTTTCCCTGATCGGCGCGGTACCGTACTGGCTTGCCCTCAAGATCACCTACTTGGATGCGTTGTTCGAAACGGTGAGTGGGTTTACGACAACCGGCACGACCTTGTTCATCGGAATCGACGGTCTGCCCCACAGCATCCTATTCTGGCGCGCGTTCACACAATGGATAGGCGGCTTGGGTATCTTCACCCTCTTTCTTTTCGTGGCGCTAAGAAGCGGGATATCCCACTACATGCTGCGAACGGAGTCTCACAAGGCAGCATCGAGGCGGTTCTCACCGGGTCTTTTCAGTTCTCTTCGCATCTTGTGGGCGATATACGGCACCATCACCGTTCTATGCGGGCTCATTCTATGGTGGGAGGGGATGTCTCCGTTCGACGCGGTTGTGCACGCGCTGACCACCGTCTCCACCGGCGGATTCTCGTCGCACGATCTCAGCATCGCCTACTTCCAGCGCCCCGGCTATCACTACATAGCGATCGAGTACACGATTATCCTGTTCATGTTCCTTGGGGGGACGAGCTTCCTCGTTCACTGGGACATTGTGCGCCGACGCTTTGCTAACCTGTACAGGAACATGGAGCTGCGCCTTTGGTTAATGATGCTCGTCGGAGCGACGCTGCTGGTTGCGTTTGCAGGAACGGCGAGTATCGGACTAGGTGGGCGC
>CAZBSW010000066.1:0-8616 GCA_964494835.1 uncultured Thermotogae bacterium | reverse complement strand
GTGTTGGTCGTAATAACGGTCGAGCAATCTGTTCCATGCCGCACGGTCGACCCGATATTGTCCTGCCAGGGACGTGACTTCAAAATGCGGTGGTGGTAAATCCCCTTCTCGTCCGGGGAGCCCTCGCAACCAATTGAAGCAGCGCTCCTGAGTGTGAACACGCTCTCCGAACAGTAGCAGCGCCGTTTCATCGATTTCCTTACCCGTGGCGGCGGCTGCGAGATCAGCGTAGTCTTCGGGCAGGAGCATGTCGGGTCGGCCGCTGTTGGTGAAAGAACACAAACCGAGACAATCGAGCGCTGCATTCAGTCTCTCCTGGCGGATCACTAGCCTTTCCACACCAATATCGGTTTCCTGTTCGGGGGAACGAGTTAGGCCAAACCACTTCATAGCCAACTCCGCAGGGAGCCCCTGTAGTCTCTCTTCGAGGACGGCACCCCGGGTGTGCGTTCCTCCTCGCGGAGACAGCACAGTACCGAACGCCCACGCCGGAGACTGCCACAGGCACTCGAACAAGTCGTTCCCACGAACGTGATGGCAATGCTTCTCGCTTCCTCTGCCAAGGTGTTGGGAAGCGCGCAAGCAGCCCTCGGATAGCAGCTCTCCAAGCCCCTCGCGACGAGCAATCGCCTGAATCAGATCGAAAACAAGGCGTGCATCTCCCCACATCAATTCTCGCCCCGCGGTCTCCTTGCACGTGAGCAGGCCGTCCTGAAAACAAGCGATCGCCCAGGCAATGACATTGCTCGTCACATCCACGTCGAGACCGAGATCATTGCACAACGCATGGGCCCGCAAGATGTCGCACGGATCATTGAGGTCCAGCTTGGCGCCGAAGTTGTCGGGATCGTTTCCCTGGAACGCTCGGATCTCCCAGGTTCTGCCATGGTGATCCCTAAACTCATGAGTTGTCCAACAGTGGATCGGACATGACCCACAGCTCTCCTTCTTCGTTAGAAAAGGCAGAAAAGCGTCGGGATGGAGGGCGTTCTTTTTTGCCTCGGACATGACGTTTCCAGAGAAATTGCGATACGGGCTCTCAATGTCCCACGGAGTCTCGTAGCAGTAAACCCCGTATTGCATACGCCGCTGATTGAAGACATTCCTTTGCAACTTCTTCAAACACCGTTCGATCACTCGCTGGAATTCTTGTGGCCGTGCGGTTTCCATCACTCCGCTTCCGCGTATACCGATCGCCTTGAGTCTCTTTGCGCCCAACACGGCGCCAATCCCGCATCGGCCGGCGGCACGCGCTCCGTTGGCAAACACACTTGCCGCCCATACCTGTTGTTCGCCGGCCGGGCCAACGGCCAAGGTCTGCACGTCCTCTCCATATGCGTTTCTCAATCTCCTATCGGTCTCCGTCACACTGCTGCCCCACAGGTCCGTTGCATCGTGAAACTCGATATGTTCGTCATCGATAAGAAGGGACACAGGGTGTTCCGCTCGCCCAACAATGAGAAGATTCCCGACCATTGCACGCCGTAATGCAGCGGCAACATTTCCTCCCACACTGGAAGAAGCAATTCCATCAGTGAACGGATTAACCGTATCGAGGCTGAGGCGTGCGGCACCGGGCGCATCGGTGCCACAGAGAAGCCCTGCTCCAATCAAGACGGGAGCTTGTGGATCGAATGGGCTCACTCCAAGTGGTAGATGATGAAACAGAAGCGCCTGGTTAACTCCACGGCCGCCGAGAAAAGGAGCATAATCCTCCAACGAACCGATCTCGCCGACGCAACCTCCTCCACACAGATCGACGCGAAGGATGCGACCGGCACAGACTTTCATACGGTTGTACTCCCCTTGGATCCGATCTTCCCGATCAGTACCACACCTCGCGCAGCACGCGCAATGCATTTCCCCCGATCACCTTTTCGATCTCATCATCGTTATAGTCGTGCTTTACAAGCCAACGGACGATGTTGGGAAACGTCTCACTAGGGTTCTCCAGGCCTTCCACGTAAGGAACTTCATTGACCCCGCCTTTGGCATGAGACTGCTCGATTGACATGTGGCTTGAGAAGGCGTGATGAAGGCCTACGTGATCGCCGTACAATACATCCGGGCCGAAACCGACATGGTCGATTCCTACGAGATTCACGCAGTACTCGAAATGCTCCATGAAAGACTCGATATTGTGACGGGGGTGCTTTTCGGTGATCGTAGTATGAGGCGCCGCTTCGATACCGATAAGTCCGCCGTTTTGGGCACAGGCGACCAACACCTCATCCGGCTTCATCCGGCGCGAATCGGCCAGGCTACGAGCGCCAGCATGGGTGATGAGTATTGGGACGCGACTCTCTTCAATGGTATCCAAGCAGGTAAGGTCGCTGGCATGGGACACGTCGATCGCCACTCCCACTTGATTCATCCTTCTCACCGCCTGTCGGCCAAAGGCTGACAGACCGCCATCCTGTGTCTCCCGCAGACCGGTCCCCAAGGCATTCGACTCACTGTATACGATTCCCATCATGCGTACGCCAAGCCCGTACAGGATATCGATTCGATCCAATTCGTTTTCGATCATCGTTCCGGATTCCAGACAGAAGGCGAGAGCAATCTGTCCGTTTTCGTGGGCGCGCAGGATATCGTCGACGCATTTACAATGAATGACCATATCCTGATGCGAGATATCGCAGAGTCGCATGCCAAGGTCGAAGATGATGTCCGACCATTTCCATCCCATCTTCGAGGTGATCGGGCCGGAGCCGTCGGTCATGTTATCCATCACCGCATCCATTGCCGACACGCTCAAGCCCTCATATCCGGTGACCTCACGTCCCTGGGATTCGTAATCCCAGATCTGGGAGGCATCCTTGGGCATAACGGAAGGGTGGTCGTGCAGCGAAACGATGACGCATTCCGCAAGAAGCCGTTGCACACGTTGCTCCTCTGCCTGCGACACCGGTATTACATAAGCAGGTACCCGCCCGATCTCCTTAACCAGCTCAAATGCTTTGTAATCAATATTCTTCTCCAAGTATTGATACGATTTGTACCCTTGGTAGGCTTTGTTCGTTCCCATACTCTTCTCCCTTCCTCTCACGCAATCATCGCCGTCGCCGCCCGTACGGCAGAGCGCAATGGGTTGACCACGCGGGAGCTCCCAATTTGCGAGACCCCCTTCTCCTCCAACAAGAACGCCATACTCATGCACCCCGGGACCACAGCGTGATCATCCAATTGCCTGGCAAGTGATATGATGCGCTCGAGCGATCGCTCCGGCTCGCCGATGATTCTATCCACGGGTAGATCCAAGGCGACGATCTCTTTCACCTGGGACGATACGCCAAGGGATTCCGTAATTACCCTTTCTCCCTCAACGAATCCGCTGTTCAGCGAAAGGATGGAAAAGGAGGGAAAGACGGCCGCAGCTGTCGAATAAGTGGCACGTGCCGGGCCAATAACAGGAATATCGATTTCCTTGCGCAGGGCAGCGATACCCACATCGCCAAAGCATCCGATAATGAAACCATCGAAGCGTTGCTGCAATCCTTTCGCCAACTTGAGGATCGGGCCAACAGCTGCTAATTCGTCCTCCTCCGTCTCGATCGCCGCCGGGCCCTCATCCACCTCGAACAGCTCGATAGTCGGGTTGCCGTTTCCAATCCGATCGAGGAGCGTCGACCGCCGCGCTTTCTCTTGTTCGCTCAAACCTACGCCCGGAACCAGATATCCGATTCGCATAAATCCTCCTTCTGATGGTGTATTCTCCATGCTGCCGAATCCATCCTCACCTACCGGTTTCATCAGGTCACAAGTGCCCCGTTCAACGTTGCCCCACTTTCGGATCGAGAATCTCACGAAGACCATCGCCGGTGATATTGAACGACAACACCGCAATCAGGATCGCTAGGCCGGGGAATGTGGCTATCCACCAATATGATAAGAAATAGGTGCGGGCAAGGTTGATCATCAACCCCCATTCCGGCGTGGGTGGCTGTGCACCCAGCCCGATGAAACTGAGAGACGCGCTGGTTAGGATAACACTTCCGAAATCCATCGATGCCTGAACGATTACCGGCGCCACCGAATTGGGTAAGACATGGCGGAAAAGCAACCGTGCCCGACTCGCTCCTGCCGCCCGAGCCGCTTCTATGTAGTCACGCTCACGGATTGCAAGCGCCTCCGAACGGATGAGCCTTGCGTACCACGGCCACCAAGCAACCGCAATAGCGATCATCGCATTCTCGAGACTCGGACCTAACGTGGCCGAGATCACCATCGCCAGTAGTAGTGGCGGGAAGCTGAGAAACGCATCCGTAACCCGCATTAGGATCTCGTCCAGGAGACCGCCGAAAGTGCCGGCGATGAGGCCAAGTGGAATCCCGATGGCAAGTGCCAGTGCAACGACCATCGATCCAGTTCGAAGCGAGATGCGTGTGCCAAGAACGACACGACTGAAGATATCGCGCCCCAATTCATCGGTGCCAAACCAGTGCTTTGTACTCGGCGGACTGAATCGCTCATCGACATGGGTAACGGAGGCATCAAGCGGATGTGGAGCGATCCATGGCGCTAGAATGGCGATCACCATGAAGATAGCGATCAACGAAAGCCCCGTGGCTGTCAGCGAATTCCTCTTGGCGCGTCGCACCGCATCTCGAAGTCTTCTTTTCATCGTTAGCCCAACCGAATCCGTGGATCCATAAACGCCTGAATCAGATCGACGACAAGATTCAAGACGACATAAAACGCTGCAACGAGAAGTGTCACTCCCGTGACGGCAGGATAGTCCACACTCACGATGGCCTTGGCTGCGTACCTTCCCAGGCCTGGCCATGCAAACAGCGATTCGATCAGAAACGTAGATACCAATGAGTATCCAAAGGCGAGTGCGCCCGTCGTCAACACGGGACCGAGCGCGTTTCTCAGTGCATACACCACGAGTACCTTTGTCTCGCGGACCCCGGACGCCCGTGCAGTCCGGATGTAATCTTCTTGCAGCACCTCCAACATCGTGGTGCGAACCATACGCGTTGCCAGTCCCAACGGATACATGGCCAGAGTAATCCCGGGCAGGACGATGTGCCATAGGGCGTCCCTGAGCGCAGCGAAGTTCCCGGTGATCAGGGCGTCAAAAAAGTAAAGCCCTGTAATCCGCCGGATGGGGTTCGTGATTTCGACCAATAGATCTACCCGCCCGGTGAGAGGAAATAGCCGCAAGGCTGACCCCAAGGCGAGTTGAAGCAACATTGCAAGCCAAAAGCTGGGAAGAGCCACACCGGCAATTGCAAACACGCGGCTGACGTGATCTATGGGACGGCCGGTCTTTGCAGCCGACAGGACCCCCAACGGAATCCCCACCGCAAAGCCTACCAGCATCCCGAAGATGATGAGCTCGATCGAGGCGGGCAGGTACGTCGCCAAGTCCCGCAGCACCGGTTTCTTGGTAACGATAGAGATGCCCCAATCTCCGCGGAGAAACTTCGACATGTAGATGGCAAACTGCACAGGGATCGGTTTGTCTAGTCCCAGCTCTACATACGCTTGCGCAAGCTGCTCGGGCGTAGCATGTGGTCCTGCCCACAGATCAACGGGGTTTGCTGGAATAACGTGAGTGAGTGTAAAAACGATCACAGAGACGCTAAACAGCAATAGCACACCCAAGAGGATACGCCGAACGATGTATGCCAGCATAGACGGTCCTTATCTCCGGGAAATTGGGCATCCCAAAGGGATTTCACCACCTTGGGATGCCCTCCTCGACAACAACCGGTTATTCCCGGTAACAGTTGTACCAGAATACAACGTTCGCGTATGCGGCGTTATCCACATACCCCTTGAGCGACGCACTGAGAACCCGCCGGGACGGCATGTCCCACACCGCGATTCCTGGTGCATCCCGCTGGAGGATGTTTTGAAGTTCCACCATCATGTCGGTGGCTTCTTGACTCCCCGCCGGGAGGGTTACCGCATAGTCATATAGGCCATCGAATACCGGATTGCTGTAATAGGCGAGACCGTACGATGGCGTCTTTTGGGTTCTAAACATCGCACCCAAGTAGCTATCCGGGTTGGAGTAGTCCGGCCACCAGAAGAGCAAATAGATGTCCTGCCGCTTCTCTTTGTCAGGTGATCGAGCGATTGCGTTGCGCTCCGCCGTCGGCATCGCACGTGCATCGAGTGTAATGCCGACTTCAGCACACGCTGACTTCCACAGCTCTACGGTGGTGCGAATGTCATCGTATCCTGATGGGTAGGTCAGCACGAGTGTAAGCCCACCATTAGGATAACCAGCCTCCGTCAACAACGCCTTGGCAGTAGTGGGGCTATAGGTAAACGCTTCCACACGATCGGAGTGCCCCCATAACCCATGTGGGACAACTCCACGGGAGACTTGTCCGTAGCCCCCGAGTGAAACCTTTACCGTATCCTCGTAGGGAATAAGGTAGCTGAGAGCGCGCCGGACTAGCGGGCTATCCAGTGGCGCCTTCTGGGTGTTGTAGAGCGCTACTAGATTAATGAAGGATGGGTTTATCTCCACCTGCAGATTGGGGTTGTTCTTCAGAGCGTCGATATCCGTAGGAGGCAGGCTCTCGCAGAAATCCGCCTTGCCCGTCTCCATCATCAGGCGACGTGTAGAAGCTTCGGACACAGTTAAGAAGACGACGTGATCGAAATGCTTGCCTTCCCAACCGCCCCAGTAGTCATCGAATTTCTTGACAATAACCTTCTCGCTGCCTTCGCTGCTCTCCACGGTGTATGGGCCGGTGCCGGAGTCGTTTCCGGCGGTGAACCAGTCATGGTCAGAGAATTTCGGATCGAAGATGTAGGCAGCGTAGCTGGCAGTTGAAATCAGGTTGAGTGGAGCCTCTTTACTTAGGTGGAAGCGCACTGTGTAATTATCAACTACCTCGATGGAATCAACTGACGACCAGATGAAGGCTCCGCCCTTGTCGCGTTCCATGGTTCGTTCAATGGAAGCCTTGACCGCGTTGGCATCCATCACATTCCCGGTATGGAACTTCACCCCTTCGCGCAGCTTGAACGTCCACGTCTTGCCATCCTCCGACGACTCGCAGCTTATTGCCAGGCGAGGACTGATTTCGTTGCTGGCCGCATCGTAGTAAAGCAACGTGTCGTACAGGTTCTGCATCAACCCGATCTCACCTGAGTACCCATCGCTTGGGTCCCAATAACCGGCAACCTCAGACCCTTGCAAATAGACCGCAGTTTGTGGTTCTTCCGCAGTTGCCACTATCACAAGGCTAGACATGGCGGCAACTATTAGTAGACTAGCCAAGCCGATTCTGAACGATAAACGAGCCATTCCTCTCGCCATAACTTCTCCTCCTTTTCAGCTTCCTGCGAGGCTTTCAGCTTGATTGCCATATGGTACTGATGTTTACATGGAATCACCCCCAATCCGCAACAGTCGATCGAAGTGCCCGTTCGGGTATCCTCGCGGTGTGCCTGATTTGACGCTCAGGACGTCTCGGCTGAAGGAGTATGAAACATACAATCTCCCTTCAATCAGTGAACGCAGCTTTGGTTTATAGCTTCCTACAAGGATATCTAGGGAAGGAAAATTCACCAGCTATCAGCTGTCTGACACATTATAGCAAATTTGTGCACCTCTGTCAAGGCCTGGCATTGCCTCACCGAAAAGCACCCGAAACAGGATTATCACCTCAGGTAAGGCAAGTACTCGAAATGAAAGGTTCACCCCAGATAAAGAGTCAGCACCCAGACACAAGCAAACGCCGGAGAAGGAAATGGGCAAGATCCTCTACACATTGGTCCAACTGAGATGATCAGACCGCTCTTGCACCGCCTTGGAGAAATGTACAACACGTCAGCAATTTGAAGTGCCTTTCTACGTGACGCGCCATCCAAATGCGTAGAATGACATCAGAATCCGCCCATGATCGGAAGGCCCTGACGCGCGGGGCCCCAGATGACGCGGTCGGCTGGATCGCCTACGACCTCCAAATCAAGGCCATTCTGTATCATCCGCCATCCCGCCTCCTGCAATCATCTCTTGCAGTGATGTTCGGTTTTACGCAGGCGGCGCATGACGCGGGCATGTTGTGCGTCATTCATCGGCTACCTCGCAGGCATTAGGTCCGCTGCCCGCTATTGTCGGTGCTACCCGCTTCCATTGAGCCAGCACGGCTCCGCCGATGATGAAGACCATCCCCAGTAGCTGGAGAGGGAGCAGGCGCTCATCGAGGACGACAAATGCAATCAGCGCCGCCAGCAACGGCTCGAGCGTTCCGATGATGCTCGCCCGACTAGCCTCTATCCGTCGCATGGCTATCGCAAACAGATAGTAGCCGGACAGTGTGGGAAATACGGCGAGGAGGATGATCAACCCCCACAGCGAAAGCGACGCAAATGCCGGTGCCTGTTCACGGGACAGAAGTGCAATCGCAAGCAGAAACGGCAGGGCGAACAACTGTGAGAAGACGATCAGGCGACCTGGCGGGTGTTCACGCAGGGCGAACTTAGTCAACACTGTGTATACCGCATTACCAAGAGCCGCACCTAATGCGCCCACCGCCCCGCGCACTGAAAACCCTGTCGCGTCCTGCCATGCGCCAGCGCCAAGGACCCATCCGGCAACAGCGACGAACAATGCCGTCCATTTGGACGGTGTGAATCGCTCTT
>CAZBSW010000065.1:5285-8727 GCA_964494835.1 uncultured Thermotogae bacterium | reverse complement strand
TCCGGACGTGGATCTTCACCGGCTTCACCTCTCCCGCTCCGATCTCCACCTTTTTTATCGCCATGGCGGAGACGGCGTGAATCGATGTCGATCCGCTCTGGAACGGGATGCGTGCGCGGCCGGATTCCATATCGAGAGCATCCGCGACCTTCACAACACCCGCTTCGATGGTGAGCGGCTTGATGTCGCGTCGATGGGCGTGTATCGCATGCAATACTTCTCCTTCAATGATCGTTGCCTCACGTACAGGGTATATTCCCGTGAGAAATTCCTCAATAATGGTAGGAGCAAGGATAAGTGAAAGGTCCTCATGTCGGTGACGGTGGATGACGTGCCCGATATCGTGCAGGGAGGCGGCGAGACAAACTACCACCTCGGCATCTTCGACCGTAAGCTTGTGATCGGAAACAATGTTTGGCGGGATGCCACCAGCGATGATAAGTCGTAGCATCTTGATCGCGATGTTAGTCACTATCTTGATGTGTACCGGACCGTGATCGTTAATGTGCATACGATCAATGGCCGTCACATTGGACGCACCCCAAAGGGCGGCCAAGCGCTCGGATGCATCGATACGCGCGATAACCGCCTCCAGGGTTTTGTTCCCGTGTATTGGTACATTAAGGCCCATTGATCTCCTCCCTAAGCGCTTCCCACCATGATTCCTCAGAAGGCCGCGACTGGCTGTTACTGCGTTGTTCTTCCAGGAATTCGACACGCTTACGAAGGAACGTGATCTCCTCCTGCAACGCGGCCACCAAGCGGGAGCAGTCACTCGGTATTGCTTGGTTTGATACGAAACCAATGTCAGACTTATTCGCTGTAATATTTTTAATATTGGAGCTTGTTCGTAGAACACTACTCGCTTCGCTAATCCTTAATCCGCTATCGTACAACTCCTGCAATTGCCGAAGAAGAACCAGGCCGGCATCGGTAACGAGAATCTGATTATTCGACCCGCGCCGCAGGTGAGGATAGAGGAGGTCCTTGATCGCATCGATGCGATTCCTAATCTGATTGTTCGTGGTGAGCCCCAGCGCCTTGCGCAGGTCGTTGATCGTGTACATGGCTACCTCCTTGACCAACGATACCGGATTTTTCCCCGCACGCCAACGAATTGTCCGCATGCGCTTGATCGGATAGCCTTTGCGTACCATGAAGATACAGCGGCTTGATGATGAACTTGCGCGGAAGATCGCTGCCGGTGAGGTGATTGAGCGCCCGGCGTCCGTGGTCAAGGAGCTCGTGGAGAATGCCCTCGATGCAAAAAGTGAGAGTATCAATGTCGCGCTTTTTGATGGCGGCATCAAGATGATCGTTGTCCGCGACGACGGAGATGGTATGGACGCGGACGATCTGCGGCTCTGTGTTGGACGTCATACGACAAGCAAGATCGTGCGCGAGGAGGACTTATCCCATATTGAAACGCTCGGTTTTCGCGGGGAAGCATTGGCAAGCATCAGCGCCGTCTCGCGTTTGCGGATTGTCACCCGTGCCGAGGAAGAAGAGACCGCCTACGAATTGCGCGCTACCGCCGGTGTCAGTGAGGACATAATTCCAGCGGCACGCGCGAAGGGGACTACCGTCGAGGTGAGCGACCTCTTCTTCAATTTGCCGGCGCGAGCGAGGTTCCTCGCATCGTCTCGAAGCGAGTTTTTCCACTGTAATCGCATTATTCATCGCCTTGCCGCTTGTTCGACCGCGGTTGGCTTTGTGCTCAGTCATGGCGAGCGGAATGTCTTCTCCGCTCCGTCCGTAAATGACCTACGCGAGCGGATTGGCCAACTATACGGTGCGCAAATAGCGCGTCAGATGATCCCGATCGCGGCGGATAAGGACGGTGTGAGTATTCATGGCTACGTGAGTTCGCCCGAAGTGCGGCGCGGAAATCGACGTGATCAGATATTCGCCGTGAACGGCCGGCCGGTGGAGGATCGAGGGCTCGCCTACACTCTTGCTACCGCTTATCGTGGCTTGCTCAGACCCGGGATGTATCCTTTGGCTGTGATTGCGATCGGCATAGCACCGGAAGAGGTCGATGTAAACATTCATCCGCGCAAACTGGAAGTACGCTTCTCCCGGCAACATGCGGTACAAGAAACCCTCACACGTGCGTTGCAGGACGCTCTCTCCACGCGCTACATCGTCCCGTCGCTTTCCTCTTCTGACTACGGTAGGGCGTATGGAGGCACACGAGATGCTGCCCGTGTGGAAGGCGCGGGACTGCACCTTGAATTACAGCGGAAAGCGTCTGTTCAGAAGGCCGTGTACCCCGAGGAAAAAGTGAGAGTAGAAGGTAAGCGCTGCGTGATTGGGCAGCTGCAGAACACATACATTCTTGTAGAGACAAGTGATGGGCTGGAGATCGTGGATCAGCACATCGCTCACGAGCGGATACTCTATGAGAGTCTGCTGCACCAGTTCGAAAGTGGCAACATCTCACAGCAGCGGTTCCTCCTCCCGGTTCGTGTTGAGCTGCCGTTCGAAAGCGCAAACGTACTGATGTCTGAGAAGGACAAGCTCATTGAACTGGGAATAGATCTCGACGAGTTCGGTGGTGGTACGTTCCTTGTCCGCGGATATCCTTCGATTCTCGTTAAATCGCAGTCCCAATACGGGTTTAACGAACTGATCGAGAAGATAGTCGATCAGCTTGTTGGCGGGGTTGAGGTTAAGAAATCACTGTTCGATCACTTGATCGCTGAGCTTGCGTGTGGGGCGGCGATTAAGGCAGGTGCGCGTCTTCCCTTTGACGAACAACAGGAGTTGGTCGATAGATTGATGGCGCTCGATAATCCTTATACCTGCCCACATGGACGCCCGATTATCTTTAGGGTCACGAGAGAGGAACTGGATCGACGGTTCAAACGCCACTAGGGAACCAACACCCGCAGTGCATTCGGAACGACGCTCACGGTGAATGTCTCCTCCGGCAGCCGATAGGGTTCACCGTCTATGTGGCCGATCAGCTTTCCTGGAGACGATACAGTGACTGCTACGTCCTGATGATAGGAAACCTGCGAAAGCTTGAGATGGTTACCTTTTCGCGCCTGTGGGAGACGGATGAGGCGTTCGAGCTTCGGGAAATCGCCGATCGCGCTCACGTCGATCTTGCCGTCATCGATCTTCGCTCGCGGAGCAAGCTTGAACCCGCCGCCACAGTACCGCCCGTTGGCAAATCCGAGAGAAATACAAGTCTTCTCTTCGTTCCATCCAGCTCCAGCTAGGGTGACAGGAAAAGCAGAGAATCTGAAAACTTCCTTTATCGCGGCGTAGAGGTATGCCAGTGCTCCCCGCATCCGCTCCATCTTGAGCACGTCTTGAGCGACCTTGGCGTCGATGCCGATTCCAAGTCCGTTTACGAAATAGCGGCCGTCACCAACGCGTCCGAGATCGATTGTACGTTCATTCCCCCGTATGAGCAGATCCACCGCCTTACGCG
>CAZBSW010000065.1:0-5275 GCA_964494835.1 uncultured Thermotogae bacterium | reverse complement strand
CGAAGGAATGTTGGTCATACGAACGAAGTCATTTCCTGTCCCCGCTGGGATGACGGCCAGTACCGCATCAGATCCGACAAGCCCGTTCACCACTTCGTTGATCGTGCCGTCGCCGCCCATCGCCACGACATGGGTAAAACCGGCCTCGATCCCCATTCGCGCTACATCGGTCGCCTCTTCCGGCTCATTAGTGTAATGTAGATCATAGTCTACCTTATGCTGATCGAGTTCCGACTGCACCATGGGAAAGATCTCTTTACAGTGGCCTTGCCCTGCGATCAGATTTACGACAAGGAAGTATTTCGCATTTTCCATAGCTGGCATCCTACTGACGCCAAGATACTTTTGTCAAGGTACGTGTTGGGGGCTGCGATGCCAGTTGACAGTTCTTCTCTTAACGTGCTATACTAGAAATCGCCAATTCACTAGATCTGAGAACGGGCTTGGCGCGCCGCGAGGCACTGCGCCAGAGGTAGTTGTAGCGCCCCGTACGTCCGCAACAGAAGGATCTGTCCTTTGCATAACGGGCGGCGGGCAAGGAGGAAAACAGTGAAAAAAATTTGGCTACTTGGTTTGATCTTCACTCTTGTCATTAGCGTTATTGCTTTCGGCGATGTGAAGACACTTTACTGGAACCTCAACACTGAACCCCCGACGATTGACCCAAGTTTGTCGACGGACACGACATCCGTGCAGATCGATCACGCCATTTATCTAGGGCTAACCGATTTCGACGACGCAACAATGGCGGTTATTCCAAGGCTAGCGACATCTTGGGACGCGTCCGAAGACGGCCTTACCTGGACGTTCCATCTACGTAAGGATGCACGGTGGACCGATGGCACACCTGTCACCGCTCACGACGTAGAGTACGGTGTAAAGCGGACGCTCAATCCTGAAACCGCATCCGACTACGCCTACGTGCTCACGTTCATCATCGCGGGGGCGGATGCCTATAACTCCGGCAGCGGTACTGCTGACGAGGTCGGCGTGAAGGCGATCGATGATTACACCGTTCAGTTCACGCTCGTCCAGCCGGCGGGATATTTCCCGGCCATCGCCGGTATGTGGGTCTGCTATCCGGAGCCGCAGAAGGTCATTGAGAAGTACGGCGATAACTGGACCGACCCAGAGAACATCGTCACCTGTGGACCATACGAACTCGGAGAGTGGGTGCACGAGGATCACATGATCCTCTACAAGAGCGCCACCTACTACGATGTGGCTAACGTCAAGATCGATCAGATCTACTGCTACATGATCGAAGAGGCGTCCACCGCAATGACCATGTACGAGGCGGGAGACCTTGATGTCACTGCTCCTCCGCTTGAGGACATGGACCGCGTGAAGACCGACCCCGTACTCAGCAAAGAGCTTTACATCGCTCCTTACCTGTGCACGTACTACTACGGGTTCAACAACACCAAGCCCCCATTCGACAACGTACTCGTCCGCAAGGCGTTCGCGTCAGCGATCGACCGTCAGTCGTTGATCGACTACGTGTTGAAGGGTGGACAATTGCCCGCTCAGACATTCGTCTGCCCGGGAATCTTCGGATACGTTGACGGCGTCCAGGAAGGCATCGGTATGCCGTACGATCCGGAAGCGGCGAAGCAGTATTTGGCGGATGCCGGTTACCCGAACGGTCAGGGCTTCCCCGAGGTAACGTTGATGTACAATACCTCCGAGGGTCACGCCAAGATCGCGCAGTTCATCGCCCAGAGCTTCATGGATACGCTGAACGTCAAGGTAAACATCGTCAATCAGGAATGGAAGGTCTACCTGCAGACATGTACTACCGACGCTCCTCAGATCTATCGAATGGGCTGGTGCGCGGATTATCCGGACGCCAACAACTGGCTGAATGAGGTGTTCCACTCGAATTCATCTTCGAACTACGCCAACTTCAGCGATCCCAACTACGATGCGCTCGTGGAGCAGGCGGCAAAAGAGTCCGATCCGGCGAAGCGTCTCGATCTGTACAAGCAGGCTGAGACATTGCTGTGTCAGACAGATTGTGCAATTGCGCCGATCTACTTCTACACGAGAGTCGTTCTCACGAAGCCTTACATCGTGCGGACCTATGCTCCGCTCGGCGGCGAGAAGTGGGAGAACTGGGATATCCTTCCGCACTAGCGGATAAGAATCAATGACAAATATGGGGCAGGGCGTATGCCCTGCCCCACTATATGATAGGGGACAGTATGTTTGAATTCATCGTGAGGCGTATCCTATGGCTTATCCCCGTGATATTCGTCGTGTCTATCATCACGTTCATGCTGATGCACGCCGTGCCTGGAGGACCATTTGACCGTGAGAAGGCCCTCCCAGCACAAACGATCGCCAATTTGAACGCCAAGTACCACCTAGATGACCCTCTGTGGAAGCAATACATCGATTATATGTACGGCTTCATTCGCTTCGACCTCGGCCCCTCGATTGCCTACAGGTCGCGCACAGTCAACGATATTCTCGAACAGCAGTGGCCGGTTACCGCAATGCTCGGGTTAGCGTCGTTTGCCATCGCCGTATTGGGGGGCATCCCGTTGGGGATCATCAGTGCAATCAAACAGAACACACTTGCTGATTATTCATCAATGGGTATCTCCATGTTTGGCTTGTCGATACCTAATATGGCGCTTGGGCCGCTACTTATCTGGATATTCGCCCTCAGGTTGAAGTGGTTTCCAGTCGCCACTTGGGGATCACCGATCCATGTCGTCCTTCCGGCGATCACGCTGGGAACGGCATACATGGCTACGTTTGCTCGTCTGACACGCGCCTCGATGCTACAGGTTATTCGTGAGGACTATATCCAGACTGCGCGCGCAAAAGGTGTCAGGCACTTGACGGTGATGCTGAAGCACGCGTTGCGCAACGCTCTCATCCCCGTGACCACCGTTGCTGGTCCAGCTTTCGCCGGAATCATGACAGGATCGATGATTGTGGAGCGCATCTTTGCCATCCCGGGTATCGGAAAGTATTACGTAACGAGTGTAACCAACCGTGACTATCCCGTGATCATGGCAACCACACTTGTCTTTGCACTGGCAGTGGTGTTTATGAACATGCTCGTCGACATCTCATACGGTATCCTCGATCCGCGGATTCGCTACAACTGACGAAGGGAGTAACAAGTGGGTATGGAGCAAAGAGTAAAGAGGGCAATGGGGACCCGCGAACCCAAACAGCGAAGCCTGTGGCGCGACGCATGGCGGCGTCTCATTCGCAATAAGGCAGCGATTGTGGGAGGGGTCATCGTACTCGCTCTCATTATCGTTTCCATTGGGGCGGATTGGATTGCGCCATATTCTTATACCGCAGGGCATGTGCGCGACAACTATCTTGCACCAAACTCCGCTCATCTGATGGGGTGTGACTTTTTGGGGCGCGATGTGTTGAGCCGCCTCATCTACGGGGCGCGCGTCTCTCTTTCGGCTGCATTCGTGGGCGCGCTGACCAGCTTCTTGATCGGGGTCATCTTCGGGCTCGTCTCAGGTTTTTTTGGTGGGACCACGGACAATATCATGATGCGTTTCGTAGATATCATGTTCGCCTTCCCAACGCTGCTTCTGATCATCCTGCTGATGGTCTACTTCAAGTCGGCATTCAGTGTGATTCAACCGGGTACGTTCCGAGGATTTCTCTCGAATCTGGACCGTTCGATGGGAGGAATGCTATTCATCTTTATCGGAATCGGTATCACATCATGGCTGGGAATGGCCCGACTCATCCGCGGGATGACACTATCGGTGCGCGAGAAGGAGTATGTTGAGGCTGCGCGTGCGATCGGTGTGCCAGGCTGGCGTCTCATCCTTCGCCACATCTTCCCCAACATCCTTGGCCCTGCGATTGTCGCGCAGGCGCTTCAGATCCCGGCTTTCATCCTCTATGAGGCATTTTTGAGCTTCATCGGGTTGGGAGTCAATCCGCCTACGCCCAGCTGGGGGGCGATGCTCAATGAAGGATACATCGGGATGCGATCGCACTTCAACCTTGTCTTATGGCCGGCGATCGCAATCTCTGTAACGCTGTTCGCGTTCAACTTCCTCGGTGACGGGGTACGCGATGCGTTCGATCCGCGTCAGACGCGCTAATAGGAAATAATTTATAAGCTTCAAAAACGATCTGCGGAATGCGCCTCAACCGCGTTCCGCGGTCTTCTTCCCAACGAGTAGTTATTACCGATGGGTCTCTAGATTGTCGCTGCTATTCGGAAGCGAAGGGATACAGCGAGTGCGCATGAGACGGTCGGTCATCTGTTGAGCATGCTCGATCTTGCGTTCCGCGGTCTTCCTCAGTTCGTCGGCGGTCAGTCTGATCCCCGCTATTCCCTGTTCGATCGCCTTCATGCCGACAGCCACGGCTTCGTTTACGAACACCTCGCGGTCCATCATCGTCGGGACGATGTGATCTTCGCAAAGTCCTTTTGCCTCAGCTGTGGCTGCAATTGCGTGCGCAGCCGCGATCGTCATCTCATCGGTGATCGTCGTTGCCTGCACGTCAAGCGTCCCTCGGAATATCCCGGGAAACCCGATCGAGTTATTGATCTGATTGGGGAAATCAGAACGACCGGTTCCCACAATTCGTAGGCCGGCCTCCTTCGCCTTCCACGGCCAGATCTCAGGAATCGGATTGGCCATGAAGAAGCCGATCGCGTCCGGCTGCATACCATGAAGCCAATTCGCATCGATCGTCTCCGGGCCGGGGCGGGTGAACGCGATTACTACATCTGAATTCGCAAGCCCTTCCGCTACTCCGCCGCTGATTCCATCGCTGTTCGTCTCGGCCAGCATATCGCCACGATAGGGAAAGAGCTTCTCTAGCTCTAGGGCCGGGGTCAACACCGTCGGCACGGAATCGACGAGGTCGACGACACGGATATTCCCGACGGGGATACCTGCCTTGATCAAAACCCGCGCCGTTGCGGCGCCGGCGGCACCAATCCCTAGCTGACAGACGATGAGTTCATCGAACTGTTTCCCCACAAGTTTGACGGCATTGCGCACACCGGCGAGTACGATCGCAGCCGTTCCTTGTTGATCATCGTGCCATACCGGAATGTCCAGTTCCCTACGCAAGCGGTCGAGGATATAGAAACACTTGGGGCTTGCAAAGTCCTCGAGGTTGATCCCGCCAAATCCGGGCGCGATCCATTTCACCGCTTGCACGATTTCATCGGGGTCCTGGGTATCGAGCATTATCGGATAGGCGTCCACCCCCCCGAGATACTTGAACAGCAACGCTTTGCCCTCCATCACCGGCATTCCCGCCA
>CAZBSW010000064.1:0-8821 GCA_964494835.1 uncultured Thermotogae bacterium | reverse complement strand
CGATATACGATGCGCTTAATCGCTGATCTACACATCCATTCACACCACAGCCGCGCCACGAGCCCGCAGATGGAACTTTCTTCTCTCTCACACTGGGCAAAGATGAAGGGGATCAACATCCTGGGAACAGGCGATTTCACCCATCCGGAATGGTTCAAGAACCTGCGGAAGAATCTCATTCCGGAAGGAAACGGCCTTCACCTATACAACGAGATGCGATTCGTGCTCACCGCCGAGATATCCGCAATCTGGAGCCAGGGAGGCCGCGTACGCAAGGTCCACCTCGTCATCCTCGCGCCCTCACTCGCCGCAGTGGAACGAATCAATCACGATTTAGGAACGATCGGAAACCTCGCCGCCGATGGCCGACCGATCCTTGGGATCTCCGCCGAGCGGCTGGCGACCGCGATTTGGAACGCTTCTCCGGAGGCGGAGATCATTCCCGCGCACATCTGGACCCCATGGTTCTCCCTCTTCGGATCACGCTCAGGGTTCGACTCGCTGGAGGAGTGCTTCGGCCCCCACAGCGATCGCATCTTCGCAGTCGAAACCGGGTTGTCGAGCGATCCTCCGATGAACTGGCGCCTTTCTGCGCTTGATTCTCTCACGCTTGTGTCCAACTCCGATGCCCACTCTCCGAACAAGCTCGGACGCGAGGCGACCCTATTCGATCTTTTCGAACCGAGCTACGACGAGATCATCGCCGCCATGAAGGGGCGAGATCCAGCGCGTTTCTTGGGGACGATCGAGTTCTTCCCCCAAGAAGGAAAGTACCACTACGACGGCCATCGCACGTGCGGCATCGTCCTCTCCCCACGAGAATCGATGAAACAGAACGATCGCTGCCCGGTCTGCGGTCGCCCACTAACAGTCGGTGTAATGCATCGGGTGGAAGACCTTGCCGATCGAGAAGAGCATGAGCTCCCTACCGACCGCGCTCCCTACCGCAGCCTTGTTCCACTGGAGGAGATCATCGCACAGGCGTTGGAAATCGGCGTAAATACAAAAGGCGTCACGCATCAGTACGAACGATTAATAGAACGGTTTGGAAACGAGTTTCGCATTCTGCTCGACCTTCCCACAGACGAGCTTCGCCGTGACACACCGGCCCTGATCCTTCAGGGAATCAGCAAGGTAAGGTCGGGTGAACTACGTATCGATCCCGGGTACGACGGCGTGTACGGCAAGGTAACCATCCCGATCGATCGCGAGGATAGCGAGTTCACACTGTTCTAGCACCTCTTGTCTTCCTCGACCGAGTGTCTTACGTACACAAGAGACTGCGCAACTGAATCACATGGTTTAGTGATTCTCCCTCAGCCGGCCCCGAGGCTGAAGGCCGCTTCCACCTGAGCACGAAGCGATCTGCACACCTCATCATTGGAGAAGGCTGCGTTTGCGCTGTTCAACAGGAATCTCTCCAGGTCTCTTGTTGAGATAGTGAAGGCATCAACGACCGCCTGCAATTCGTGTGTGACATCGATCTGCGACATCAGACGGTTGTCGGTGTTGACGGTCACCGGGATTCCGAGATCGAAGTAGCGCTTCAGGGGATGTTCGGCGTAGGAATCCATCACACCCGATATCTGGAGATTGCTCGTCGGGCAGACCTCAAGCGGGATCTTTCGCTCCAATACTAGCCGTTCGATCTCCTCATCTTGATATAGATATACTCCATGGCCGATGCGCTCTGCACCCAAGTCGATCGCTTCTTTGATGTGTGCGGGACAACAACCCTCGCCGGCATGGATTGTTACATGCAATCCGGACTCCTTGGCAATCTCAATCGCATCGCGGTGTTTCGAAGGAGGAAAGCCACGCTCCGGCCCGGCGAGATCGATCCCAACAACGCCCTTGTCAAGATAATCCGCAGCAAGGCATGCCACCTGTTGCGATCGCTCGGCGGATTCCTGTTTCATAGCACACAGGATGACTCGAGCGCGGATCGGGAACTCTTGTTGTGCCCTCTTCACCCCTGCAAGAACCGCTTCCACAACCCGTCGCGGTCGCAAGCCTTGTTCCAGATGAAGGAGGGGAGCAAAGCGGATCTCCATGTAGATCACGTTTTCCGATGTTGCATCGATACATAGTTCATAGGCTGCTCGCTCTAGTGCGATTTCCGACTGCAAAACGCCGACCGTGATCGCAAACGCCCGCAGATACTCTTCCAACGTACACCGCGCCGGCGGGGTCAACGCCCGGCGCAGCTCGAGATCGGAGGCGAATTGCTTCTCAGGCGGGAGCGACCGTGCCAGTTCGATGACCGTCTCAGGTCGCATCGAGCCATCGAGATGAACGTGGAGATCAAACTTCGGTAAATCGCGAATCCAGCTGTTCATGATCCTTTCTCTCCCTTACGCACTCACGCTGTCCTGGAAAGGCTAACAAACTGCCAATCCGAGACAGAGAATATCGCTTCCTCCACCGTTCATTACACTCAGCTCAAGGCCTGCCTGTTATTGTCCGTAAGCAGGCAGGGCAGAACTCGCTAAGAAACACCTTCTCTTCTATTCTTTCCCCATATCACTGCTTTTCCCTGCGCCCCTGCGTCCTGTCTGCCCGAACACCCCAGGAGAAAGGCCTCTGCAAGAGTAAGGCTCTTGTTTCTTCTCTTTACCTTTCGCTTATCACCAATCACTCATCACTCATCACTGTTTTCTGCCTCTGCGAGATGATGCTGTTCTTATCTCCGATCATTCACCTTTGCCCTTGCCGATGCGACCTTGGATGTGAGGCCGTCGGCGACCCCTTTGCGATCGTCGATCTTGATTGAGATTGACACGCGATCCGCATGGGTATGCATCAGCTCGCGGCAGGAGTCGATCAACTCCATCACTTCGCCCCACTCGCCTTCGATATTCGTCCCCATTGCATGATGTTCGTAGGAAAGCCCACTTCGTTCGATAAGCGCGAACACTTCGCCGATGTACCTGCTGAGAGATTCTCCCGCCCCGATCGGCGAGATGGAAAAATGGACGATCATCCTTTCCTCCTCATACGGTGCTTCAGACGCATCTTGGGAATACGGTAGCCATACTCACCGCTTTGCCCGACCGGTTGAGAGCAAAGATCGATCCATCCCTTCTAGTATCGCAAGTTCCAATCCTTCTGGTTTCCCACCCCTCTGATCGTGATCGTGCGTGCATCCGCATCGAGCGTGACATACGCCCACGCCATCGGTGTTCCCTCATCGACGAGCGAGGAGAAGGTGATGTAGTGAATCTTGTTGATCAGCGAGTAGCGGTTGTGGTGATCGTGCCCTTGGAATACGGCGACCACCTTCCCCGAGGAGGCAAGGAGTGCTCGCACTTCCACCGCGTTCTGCACGAGTGTCCAGCCGGCGAGCGTCGGGCTTGTATCGAGCATCTGGTGCACACATACGATTGTCGGCTTGTCTGTAGCGGCGAGATCGCCGCCCAGCCACTCCATCTCCTCCTGTGGTACGAGCCCGTGCACGCCGGTAAACGTATAAGCAAGGTCATTTCCCGACTGATCGAACTGCACGTCAAGAATTACAAAGTGGAAACCGCCGCTGTCAAAGCTATAGTACGTACGTTCCATCCCCAAAACGCTCATGTATTCCTGCTTGGACAGGTTATACAGATCGTGGTTTCCGATCACGTGATAGGCAGGCCCATCGAAGCGCGTGAAAATCGCATTCGCCCGGGCGAGGATATCCGGGATGCGTTCCGGATCACCGAGAGGGGCACCGAGAACGACCCAGCCGTTGACGAAGTCGCCGAGTTCGATCACCAGATCGGCCGGCCACGCGTTCATCGCATCGACGAATGCTGCCAGGCGCTGTTGATATTCCGTCATTACCTTGCCTTCAAGGGGGGAATCGATGTCGTGCGCGTGTACATCGGTGATGATGCCCAATCGCACAAGGGTGTCGCTCCCCAGTACGATGAGCGAGGCAAGACAAAAGAGCAATGCAACTATCAACCCCGCCGCAACAGATCGACGCGTCATCACGCCCCCTTACGCGTCAGTAAACAAGATCCAAATCGGACTGGTCCCCAGCCCCCTTGATCGTGATTGTACGTGCGACCGGATCGAGGGTTACATATGCCCAGGACGGAGCGCTCCCGTCCTCGTCGGTCAACTGATCGAACTCGACGTAGTGGATGCCATCGATCAGCGAGTACGCGTTCTCATGATCGTGTCCCTGGAAGACGGCGATGACTACGCCGGAATCTACGAGCACCTGCTTCACCGCAGCATTGTCCAGGACCTCCGGGCCTCCGGACAGAAGATCGTAATCGACATCAAGCCGCTGGTGGATGCACACGATGGTCGGCTTATCGGTGGCAGCGAGGTCCTGCTTCAGCCAGTCAAGCTCGGGTGCGGGGATGTTTCCCTGCACAACCCAGCCGGCGTGGTTGAGATCGTCGCCGTTCTTTTTGTACTGAGCATCGAGGATGACAAAGTGATAAGCTCCCCAGTCGAAGCTTTGGTACGTGGTATCGGCGGCGGTTCCGGCAAGGAATTCCTGTTTCGACAGATCGTAGACATCATGATTTCCGAGCACGTAGTAGCGCGGAGCGTCGAGACCGGCGTAGATTGCGTCCGCCTGTGCGAGGATCTCCGGAATCCGCGCCGGGTCGCCGATCGGGGCACCCATAACGAAATTGCCATTCACGAAGTCACCCAGTTCGATCACCAGATCGGCCGGCCACGCATTCATCGCATCGACGCATGCCTGCAGCCGTGCCGGGTAGTCGATCATAACCTTTCCCTCGGTCGGCGAATCGGTATCGTGCGCGTGCAGATCGGTGAAAACCCCGACGTGCAGTACATCCGTGGCTGAGTCCTCCGCAACGCCGATAAGCGACGCGCACGCAATGACAAGCACCCCCACCAACAAGACAGCGATAGGCTTCCTTATGTTCATGGCCCTCCCTCGTTTCTGTGCAGCATCAGACTAACACCGCAGTCAAGGGTTGACAAGCAGAAGCACGCGACTACCCTGGTGTTGCTTCCGAAAGAAAGGAGAACGATCGATGCAGATCAGCCAGATGCAGGAACAGGTGCACCGCACCGCAATCGACCACGGATGGTGGGATACACCTCGCGCGACCGGCGAGGTGTTTATGCTGATGGTAACCGAAATCTCAGAGGCGATGGAAGCCTATCGCAGCGGTAATCCGGCAAGCGATAAGATCAAGGGCTTTTCCAGGATAGAAGAGGAATTGGCCGACGTGATCATCCGGCTTCTCGATTTCGCCGGCAAAGAGGGGATGGACATCGAAGGAGCACTAGTCGCGAAGATGACCTACAACGAGAAGCGCCCCCATCGTCACGGAGGAAAACTCGCCTAAGTCGCCCGACTCGCCGCAAGGCCGAGCCAGAAACCGGTCAGGTTCGTCTCGATAACCGTCGTGCCCTTACCGCTGAATACGCTCGCGATCGCGCCACGCAGATGTTCTTCGGACAACCCGAGATAGGAGGTGGCCGCTCCGAGCAGAACCATGTTAGTACAGCGGATCGACCCCGCCTGTTCAGCAAGAGCGACGGCATCGATTAGCAGGCGATGCTCGAGCTTCTCCAGGCATGCCAAGACAAGCGCCTCTGGTGGATAGTTGTCGATATTCTTCAGTGGAACTAGATTGGAAACCACCATGCCTTCCTTGCTCAAGAAAGGAAGATAACGGAGTGCCTCCATAGGCTCGGTTGCCAGTATCAAGTCGGCGCATCCGCTGCGGATGAGGTCGGAATGAATCGGAGAATCGCAGATGCGGACGTGGCTCTGCACCACTCCGCCCCGTTGTGCCATTCCGTGCACCTCTGCCTGTTTGAGGTAGAGGCCGGCCTGCATCGCGGCCTGGGCGATCACGGCGGCGATAGAAAGAAGTCCCTGGCCACCTACGCCCGCAAGGATGATGTCCCTTTTCATTCTCCCCCCTCCCGTTTCTTGTGCCGGCGCGCTGTCTGGATGCATTCACGCTGGAAGATGATCACCGACGGACCGCAGTGTGCGATTTCACGCGCGATGACCGCCACATTCTTGTTATGCTCCTTCGGCAGCGGCACGACCGTTTGAATGTGATCCATCTCTACACCGAGGCCGCGGCAGATTGCGGCCACACGGTTGGTCGCGCTTGAATCCTGCCCGCCGGTCATCGCCACGGTCAGATTGTCCAGAATGATGATCGTCACGGGTGATTGCTCGATGACGCAGTCAAGCAGACCCGGCATTCCCGAGTGGGTGAACGTGGAATCCCCGATCACGGCGACGGCCGGCGTCATGCCAGCATCGACCGCACCTTTCGCCATCGTGATCGACGCTCCCATCTCAACGCAGGTATCGATCGCCTCATATGGCGGGAGCGCTCCGAGTGCGTAGCAACCGATGTCCGAGAAGACGCGGCCTGTTGGGTGCTGTTCCATTACCGCATTCAGGGCACGATATGTATCGACGTGCGGACAACCCGGGCAGAGTGCAGGTGGACGCGGAACGGGCGTCGGATCCGGAGGCAGCCCGCCCGTCGCTTCCAGCCCCAGTGCCTGCGCCACAATCTGCGGATTGAGTTCACCGACACGGGGAACCGTTCCATCGAGCCGGCCGTGGATCACACTGGATCGATCCTCGAGCAGCCCGCGGATCTTCCCTTCGATGAATGGGTAGCCTTCCTCAAATAGGATTATTTCCGCACAAGCGGCGAATAGCCGCCGCACCGACGCTACCGGTATCGGATACTGTGATATCTTGACGAGTGGATGCGGGCACGAACCGCTGTACACCTCCTGCACGTAGTTGTGGGCGATCCCGCTCGCGATGATGCCAATCTGCCTGTCCTCGCCGTCAACATAACGGTTGAACGGACTCGTTTCACTCTCTTCCAACAGCGACGGCTGGCGGTCAAGTAAGCGCCGATAGCTGCCACGGGCATTCACCGGCAGCAGAATGTACTGACTCGTGTCAGCCGGAAGTGAGACTTCGTTCTGCGCTTGCGCATCGGAGAGGCGCACCACGGACCGTGAATGAGCCAGGCGGGTAGTGAGGCGAACAAGCACCGGCACACTGTGCCGCTCCGACAACTCAAACGCATACGCCGCGAGGTCGTACGCCTCTTGCTGATTGGACGGTTCGATGCATGGCACAAGAGCGATATCGGTGTACAAGCGAGAATCCTGTTCGTTCTGCGACGAGTGCATCGACGGATCATCGGCCGCCGTCACCAACAGTCCCCCGTTGGCGCCGGCAATCGCTACGTTGATGAACGGGTCGGCAGCAACGTTCAATCCAACATGCTTCATGCTCGCCATAGCCCGTTTGCCGGCGTAGCTCATTCCGATGGCTACCTCCAGCGCGGTCTTCTCGTTGGCCGACCAGCGGCAGTGAATGCCGCCGCGCGCTGCCTGCTTGCTTTGTTGTATGTATTCAGTGATTTCAGTTGATGGTGTCCCTGGGTAGGCGTACGCACCAGAGAGCCCGGCATCGATCGCACCCTGTGCCAGCGCCTCATCGCCCAACAGCAGCCTAGTCGTCATTAATGCCTCCTCAGAATCGCAAGAAAAGGGGAAGTCGGCGAAGAAACTCGCTACTTGCTCGCCTGGATAAACCCGTCATAAAGGATAAAGGGGGCGCCCAATGGCCGCAAGGGTATGCAATGTTGTTATTATCCGCTCCCGTTGTTATACTGCGCGGGAGTTCTCTATCAATCACAAGTAGGGGGGATATTCACATGGGGCAAGCGAGGAACATCTGTTTGGTGGGGCATTCTGGCTCCGGCAAAACAACCCTCGCCTCTTCAATTCTGAAGAAGGGCGGTATTAAGGATCAGATAACACTCGATTCATCCGCAGAGGAGAAAGACCGCGGCTATTCGATCGACATGTCAGTCGGGTCGTACGATGCAAAAGGAACTCGAATCACGATAATCGACACGCCGGGCGGAGACGAATTCATAGAAGAGATGTACAAGGCCGTGCCGATCGCCGATCTCTCTCTACTTGTGATCAACGGCGAGAAAGGAGTGGAGGTCGTCACCGAGCGTGCCTGGGAGATCACTGGCAACGCCCATCGTCCGACAGCCGTCTTCGTGAACCACATGGACAACGTCAAGGTAGACATTCCTACCCTGATCGATACACTGCGTGAGCGCCTCGATGGCAAGTTCGTCCCCCTGCAACTGCCAATTTACGACGGAGACGCATTCGTCGGTGTGATCGACATCCTTGGCAATCGCTCACTGTACTTCGCCGACAAAGGGAAGTCCGAGACCCCCGCGGGTCTCCAGGACGCACTCGATGAGTGGCGAGGATTCATGTTGGAAGAAGTCTCGGCTATCGACGACGACCTGATGATGAAATTTCTCGAAGAGGAAGAGATCACAATAAAGGAACTCACCGAGACGCTTTCCAAGGGAATCGCCGACGGCGCTATCGTTCCTGTGCTCTGTGGATCGGCAAGTCAAGAGAAAGGGCTCGATCAATTGATGGCCACATTTCTCAACCTGGTCACACCAACCGCCGCCGGAGACGGCCCTCTGCGTGCGGTCGTGTTCAACTTGGACAACGACCCCTACCTCGGCCGTCTCACCTACGTACGCGTCCTTTCCGGCACGCTCAAGGAAGGTACAACCTGTGTCGACGCCAAGAGCGGGCACAAGATTGAGGTGCGCGACATATATGCGATAGAAGGCGTAAAGCAAAAACGCGTCCCACAGGTCTCCGCCGGCGATATCGTCGCCATAGGCAAACTGGAGGAAACAGCGCTCGGGATGACAATGGCCGCCCAGGAAGGTGCAGAGGAATTCGCCATGCCCAAGTTTCCGGAGCCCGTGTATTCGCGCACGATCCTCCCCAAGAGCCAGGG
>CAZBSW010000063.1:0-8856 GCA_964494835.1 uncultured Thermotogae bacterium | reverse complement strand
CTCGTCATCCGGCCCCTGCAAATTGATACGTCGGTGCAACCCCTCGGCGCTTATCTGACGTGCGGTCTTTGCGATGTGGTCTATCGGTGAGAGCGCCACCTTGGCAAGTGCGGCTCCCACCGCTGTTGCAAGTAGCAATCCTCCTCCCGAGAGGAACAATAACAGAAGAAGCAATCGGTCAAGGGCGCTGTCCATAAACCGAAGAGAACGGCCGACCGTTACTGTACCTAAAGGCTGCCCGTTTCTTATCAACGGCAATGTATAGACGATCATCCGTCCTGTTTCAGAAAGACTGCGCAATACTAACGCTCCTGGATCAGCGGTCTTGAGCGTAGCGATGAGGTTGCCTTCATCGAGCTGTAGCTCGGAGGGGAAGAACGAGTGATTGACTGACTGGCCGTTTGCATCTCTGATCTCGATGTATATCCCGTCTGATGTGAATTTTCGTATCAAGTCGGGATCGTCGATATCGATAAATGTTCCACTTCCTTCATCTGCGCCGCTTGATTCAGGAGACTCAATGAAGCTGTTGATCTGCTTTGCTCTGACTACGACGGAGTTGATCGCTTCGGTCATGAGGGAATGCCGTAGCGCCTGATACAACGTGAACCCAAGGACGATCAAAACAACGATCAGGAGCACCGCATACCAGAAGGTCAACTTGCTGCGGATCGTTCTGAACAACGGGTTACTCCTTAAGGACATAGCCGATTCCGCGCACCGTATGAATCAGCTTTTTTTCCGCTTTGTGGTCGATCTTCTTGCGCAGCTTGCTAATATAGACATCGACCGTATTGGTGAAGCTATCGAAACTACTTCCCCACACGTGCTCCTCGATAAGCGTGCGGCTTAGGACACGCCTTGTGTTTTGCATCAGATAGCGCAGTAACCTGTATTCCAAATTAGTGAGTTGGACAGCACGGTTCCCCCGATGTACCTCTTGCGTGATCGGATCGAGAGTGAGATCGGCCACTCGCAGCGTCGGAGGAGTCTTGGGACCACCGCGGCGCAACAGGGCGCGAACACGGGCGACGAGCTCATCGAATGCAAATGGCTTGGTGAGATAGTCATCCGCTCCGCTATCGAGGCCTCTTACACGATCGGATATGGCATCCTTGGCCGTTAGCATCAGAATGGGGATATCCTTCCCCTCTTCGTGCAACCGCCGGCACAGGTTCACCCCATCCAATTTTGGGAGCATAACATCCAAGAGAATCAGGTCGTAATCGTTCTCTTCGGCCATTATCAAGCCACGCTCGCCGTCATAGGCCGTGTCAACAGCGTATCCTTCCGCCTCCAAGCCCTTCTTGACAAAACTTGCGATCTTGCGCTCGTCTTCAACGATGAGTATCAACATTGTCATTTGGAATCATACCAGGATGAAAAGGGCCCGGCGAACCCATGTTCGCCGGGCCCAGGGTTACGTAGATTACGGGGGTAGGGTGGTTATTCAGATTCCGTCCTATCAGGTGTTTCGAGTTCTCCCGCGGTCGCCTCGCCACTTTCAGAGGCGGAGGAGCTTTCGCTGTGGTCTCCTCCAGAGTTCGTGTAGAGGATCTGGGCGGTACCTGCATCCACCTTAACGTCCTTGATGCCGCTTGTGGTCTGGAGCTCCACCGAGTAGACAAGTGTACCGTTCTCGTTATCGAGTTTCGTCTTGATGACCGTCGCTCCCGGGAACTGGGCCAAAGCGGCGTTCTCCGCGTCACTTGCCGTTATCTTTGCTAAGCCGGCGAGGTTCTGGTCGCTCATGTTCTCGGGAACTGAGATACTTCCTGCATAGATGGGATCCTGAACGTTCTCCTCGTGATTCGTCTGCGTCGATGCTGGCGGGGTGTTGGTTCCTTGCTGCGCGTACAGAGTTGCTCCGCTGATCATTACTGCGACCAGTGCCGCGAGTGTCAGTCCGATAGTGAGATTCTTTTTCGTAAACATGGTTGAAACCTCCAGTTTCAGTTTGAGTCTTGGGCTTGTGTTCCCAAGCGACCGGAGTCTACCAGGCCAGGATGAAGAACGGATGAAAAATGGATTAATTCCTTTTCATCTTCTGGCCTACCTCTCTTCGCGGGCAAGATCGATCCTTTACTGACTTTCAGTAGCTATGGCGGGTGGCATCATCTGTCGATACTGAAGGATGACGGTGAGAAGGGAAAGGTGTTGTGCGGCTCCTTGGTGCTGATGATCATTGCTTTCGGCGCCACCGGCCATCGAGGTGAGTTCAGCCCATGGTGACCTCCGGGAATGCTCGAGTTGATAAGCCGCCGACACACAGGGGCTTTCCTCTTGATGAACGTGGATATGTTGCGAGCGATGAGGCCACCCGGCTAGACTACCGGCATGGAGGTGCGGTATGGACGTGGTTCAATACTACGACAAGATCTACTCGTTTAAGGATTACGAACGTGAGGCACAGCGGGTTTTGCGCGTTGCCGAGGAGCATCTCCGCATCCCTGGAAAGAGCCTGCTTGACATCGCCTGCGGCACCGGCCGACACATCGAGTATTTCAAGGATCGATTCCAGGTTGAGGGGCTCGATATTTCGGATGGGATGCTTGCAATCGCGCGCAAGAGAAACCCGAATGTGAGGTTTCATAAGGGGGACATGACCGGGTTTGATATTGTCAGGTCGTTCGACGTGATCACGTGTCTGTTCAGTGCCATCGGGTATGCAAAGACACTCGACCTTGCTGGAGAAGCGATTGCATGTATGAGTCGTCATCTCAACCCCGGTGGGGTTGTCATTGTCGAGCCGTGGTTTACGCCGCACGAATGGCGGCCTGGTACGGTGCACGCGATGTTGGTCGACGAACCGGACCTCAAGATCGCCCGTGTGAACACGAGCTTTGTGAATGGGCGTGTCTCCTACTTCGACCTGCATCACCTCATTGGAACCGCGGAGGGGACCACTCACTCTGTCGAGCATCATGAACTCGGCCTGTTCGAGATCGATGAGATGAAGAAGATGTTCGTCGAGGCCGGTCTTTCCGTCACCCATGACCCAGAGGGAATCACCGGCCGTGGCCTGTACGTGGGAGAAAAGCCGTTATGAACGGGAAGGGACAGCGGAATGTCGATGTGCGTGCGTTCAATCGGGAAGCGTGGAATAAGAATGTCGAGAACGGCAATCCCTGGACCGTCCCGGTGAGCGCCGATGTGATAGCGGCCGCCCGAAAAGGGGAGTGGGAGATCATTCTCACTCCTACCAAGCCAGTGCCGAGATCATGGTTCCCCGAACTCAAGGGTTCCGACGTCCTCTGCCTTGCCTCCGGCGGCGGGCAGCAGGGACCGATCCTTGCCGCCGCAGGAGCGAGTGTGACAGTCTACGATAACGCGCCCAAACAGCTCGCTCAGGACCGATTCGTCGCCAAGCGCGAGGGACTGAACATCCGCACGGTGGAGGGAGACATGCGCGAACTTTCCTCCTTTACCGAAGCGACGTTCGACCTGATCGTTCATCCTGTATCCAACTGCTTTGTTCCCGATGTACGGCCGGTGTGGAGAGAGTGTTATCGTGTGCTGCGTTCAGGAGGTGTGCTCCTCGCCGGTTTTAACAACCCTCTTCTCTACCTGTTCGACCCGGCAAAGGAGAAAGAAGGGGTTCTTCAGGTTCGTTTTTCGCTTCCGTATTCCGAGCTCTCGAGCATCAGTGAGGAAGAGCGATCTTTTCATTATGGAAGCGACACCCCACTTGAATTCGGTCACACGCTCGAAGATCAGATCGGTGGACAGATCGAGGCTGGTTTCATCATTGCCGGCTTCTACGAGGATACCTTTCCCGGCGAAGTGATCTCGCGTTATTGCGATTCGTTCATTGCCACACGTGCGGTGAAGACTTGAGTCACGCCGGTCGGTTTGAATCGGCTCAATCCCTGGCTATAATCTCCCGATAGAAGAGCAAGCCCGCGGATGATGCTAGACACCATCCCCGGAAGGCGTACCCACAAGGAGGAGAAATATGAACAGTCAAGCCAATGAGAATAGCTTTCTGGCTGCCTCTTGCGGGATGCACCGAGCAGATATTGTAACCGCGTAGTTTTTCGCATCACTCTGACGCAGCGATTGTCTGTCCGCAGCGATTTCCCAGCACACGAGTAAGTGAATACCGCAGCCAGCTAGGTGCAATCACGGAAATTCGCAATCCCTATTTAGCGTTTGAAATGAAATGAGGAGAGAAAATGTCATTATCTATACCGAAACGCTTCACCACCCGTCCGGCGACGATGGATGACTTGGAAAAGGCCGTATCGTTGTTCAATGCCTGCTCGATGCATCTTCTCGGTGTAAGGCAACATGACGTGCACGATCAAGCGGTAGAGTGGAAGACGCCGTTGTTCGAGCTGGAGACTGACACGCTGGTTGTCTTGAGTCCGGAGGGAAATCTCGTCGGCTATGCAGAGGTATGGGACGCCGAGGAACCACATGTAAGCGTGTACAGCTGGGGACGGGTTCATCCGGATTACCGCAGGATCGGCATCGGTTCTTTCCTGCTACAGTGGGAAGAAGAACGAGCACGCCTCGCGATTGCCAAGGCTCCGGCTGAGGCAAAGGTCACCCTCGGCCATGGGACAAATTCAAAGGATGGAGAGGCACAGACACTGTTGCGCGCGCATGGATTCAAAGTGGTCCGGCATTTCTGGCGAATGGAGATCGTGCTTGACGGCGGCGTTCCCACGCCGCAGTGGCCCGCTGGGTTGACCCTGCGTACGTTTGATCCCGCACATGATCTCAAGAGAACGGCGGTTGCGGTGCGGGATGCGTTCCAGGATCACTGGGGAAACGTGGAGATGCCGCTCGAGCAGGAAATGAAGTTCTGGGAGCATTGGATAACAGAGGACAAAGACTTCGATCCGTCCCTATGGTTCTTGGTATTCGACGGCGAGGAGATCGCAGGGATGACGCTCTGTTGGCCGAAGAACAACGAGGATCCTGAAATGGGGTGGATCAATGCCCTTGGGGTGAGGCGACCGTGGCGACGGCGTGGGCTGGCGGTGGCCATGCTGAATCACGCGTTCGGTGAGTTCGCCCGGCGCGGCAAGCGTAAGGTCGGCCTTGGTGTCGATGCGACCAGCCTCACCGGTGCGCAGCGAGTGTACGAGCGCGCCGGAATGCATCCCGCCCGTCAGACGGACGCCTACGAGAAGGAATTGCGTCCGGGCATCGACATACGGCGGCAGGCGATCGATGAGGCGGAAGCCGCTTGATCGATAGAGGGAAAGCACACAACGCAGGCGGTGGCATGCAGGTGTTGCCGGTCGATTGCGGTTCTGCTACTGTCGAAGCGACGCTATGTTTGACAGAAAGGCAGCCGATCTTCGTGGAAGGGACACAGGCGGAGCCGCTGCGATGCTGTGGCAGAGCAAGAACAAGGAGATAGACATGAAACGCAGCTGGAGGTTAGTCGTCGCTATTGTCGGCGTTGTTGTCGTTGCTTGCCTCGTAGTCGTGCTCTGGCCGGCACCCGATCCACTTGCCGGCGTGAATACGGTCGCCCTCCGTTTCGGCGACAAACCGGAGAACGGCATAGTCGGCGCGTCGTTTGAAAGTGAGCTCCATGTAGTGCTCGGAGAGCGGAACATAACCATCGTTACAGACGAATCCAAGGCGGACGCCGTGTTGATAGTCGATGATGTAACAGTCAACCTGGGAGACATCAATCTATCCCTGCAAAGCGGTGTGCTCAAAGGAAAGGTGCACGCAGAGTGCACGTTGACGGATGCGGGCACGGGTGCGAGGCATGTGATGGACTTCTATCTGGCGTTTACCGGCGACGACATCGAGGCCAACCTCGTTCCACGCAAGTTCTGGCAGCTCTGGAAATGATGCGGCCGTATCCGGCGAGATCGCGACTACGATTGTCTATAATCCGTAAGGCGACTAACTGCCACGTTGTGCGGCCGGAATGGGATGCTTTATATCCGATGTTCGCATCAATTGTACCAGGATGAGAGACACAACGGCGATTCCCACACCTGCGAGAAAAGGAGCCCGTGAGCCAAAGACGGCCCACACCGTTCCGCCGATCACCGGGACCACCACCGCGGAGATGTGGCTTATTGTCGTCTGAAGCGACATATTGCTCGTCATTTCTTCTGGAGAGGCGGCGATCTTCTGAAAGTAAGTCGTTACCGCGAAATTGAAACCGAACAAGATGCTGTCGAGGACGAAGAGCAGAAACAGAATCGGGAGTACATTGACATACGCATAGCCGAGGAAGACTGGGATGAGCGCAAGGAACGCGATGCTGAGAACCGCCCGCTCGCCCAGGTGCGTGATGAGTCTGCCGATGAATCGATATGAGTAGGTGTTTACGAGCCCGTTTACGAGAAATAGGATAGCTGTTGTTTCCACGCTGATCTTGAACTTGCTCACCAGCAGGAAGATGGCGAATGTGGTGAATATGTGGCGGCGACTGCCCATGAGGAATGTCAAAGTGTAGAAGAGCCAATAACGGCGACGCAGCTTTACTCTACGCCTGGCAGGCAGCTTGTGAGGCCCTTTTCCCATGAAGAACAGGAGGAATCCGCCGCACGCGACGACGCCCCCGACTGCGATGAATATGTCGCGGTATCCGATTCTCCCCGCCAGGAGATAGACAGTACCAGTAGCGAGAACAGCAGCGATGGCCCCTATGCTCTTCAGTTCCCCCATTGTCTTTGGGGTCTGTTTGTGCTCAACGCTCATCAGGATCATACCGTTGTTGCTCGGTTCGAAATAGTGAAATCCGAAGCTCATCACCACTGTTGCTACAAGGAGAAGCGGCACAGTCGTTGCCTGGCCGGTGAGCACGATACCCACGCCGAGGAGAACGATGCTGAGCGCCATGATCCGCATTTCCGAGAACACAAGTGCCAGGAAAGCGAGGAGGAACGCCATGAGCCCTGGTACCTCACGCACGGACTGGATCCACCCGATCGCCTCCGGTCCAACTCCGATCTTCTCCACTGCGAAGTTATTGAACATCGCTTGCCAGACGCGATTACCGAATGCAAGGAGGAAGTTGGAGACGATGAGGTAAAAGAACAACGCCCGGTTCTTGTAAAACATCTCCCGCATGATTCGTTGGCTCCTTGACAAAGCAGTCGGGCACCACCGCCACGTCCGTAACGCGGTTCTTCGGTAATAGAGACTGTAACCCAAAAGAAGACAGGCCGCCACGACCTCTGCATTTGTAGTGGGTAGCCCTGTCCAGACAGTCTGCCGCAGCAGGAGCAACACACAAGGTCAAACGCGTAGATCCCGCGGATTGCGGTTGTGGTGATCGATGAGAAGATGTATTCTGCCGGATACTGAGGAGGCATGATGATGAAGAAGATACCCGAAGATCTTGTTACGGTATTGGAGACGGGGAGCCAGGCGGTCGTTGCCGTTGCCAAGTCGATTTTGGAATCGGCCGACATCCCCTGCTATGTCGAAGGAGAGGAGTTTCAGAATCTTTCGGCCATCGACCTTGATGCCGAATTCGTCGAGATTCAAGTGTCGGAGAAACACGCTAAAGACGCGAGGAAGCTGTTAGAGCACCTGCACAAGTGAGTAGACGCAGCGGGACAACGGTGTCGCCGCTTACGGTCGGGCTATCGACGTGAGGACTGGGTGCGACATTCCTGACGACCTCAGTCCCCATGTCGTAAACAAAAACGGCGGTACAGAGAGCGAGTGTCGCTTACATCCCCCACAAATGGCCGGTATGGACCGGCTTGCCTTGCAGCTTGAGATAGTAGAAGAGTTGCGACTTGTGCGACACGAGGTGTTCGATCATCTCGTTCAGTTGGTAGCCGAGCGGAAGCGGAGTCGGTTCCCAGGGCGCGGAGACGGTCTTGTTTGCAAGATCCGCTTCCCCGGCCTGGGCGATCATCTCAAGTGCGAGTCGTTTGTCGGCCGCCAGTGCTGTACGCGCCTCATCGAGGCTTGCTACGGCCGGGAGCTTTTCCGCCGCCGGCAGCATCTCGTCTTCCGATATCTCTTGTTCCGGTGTCCCCCAATCACCGGTTACAAATCCCTTCATTGCGTCACCGCAGGCGTTCGATATGTGCTTCAGCAATTGTCCCGTGGTCATCCAATTGCTGCCGGTCGCGGGTTTCCAACCGAGCTTGTCCCGATCGACAAGTTCGAGCAGTCCCTCTGCCGCGTGGTAGGCGTACCCGACCCGCTTTGTCAACATGTCCGTCCAGTTCATCACGCCTCCTTTGACATCGTGATATACATTAAGATAATTGTATTCCGGTGCAGGCGGTTAAGGGAAATACACGCACATCTCTCCGACCATCTGACTGATCACCCTTGCATAGTTAACAGAAGGTTCTTCGCTGTTTGGAGTGGACAACAGCCGTCTGGCCGCAACTGACAAGACGCTCTCCTCTCGCCCGCTCGTTGTCACTCGCTCAAGGCCTGCCTGTGAGCGTCCGCACGCAGGCAGGGCAGAGGCCTGTCTTCCGTTGTATGGATAGACAGGACGCCGAGAAATGCCTTGTGTCTTCTTTCCTCGTGTCAAAACTGTGCCCTGTCTGCCGAATGTCAGCGGGCGGACCTGTACGAGGTGATGCTTTTGAGCTTTCCCTCATTACTCTTCACTCATCAGTCATCACTGCCCACCGCCTAAGATTTCACCGAAAGCAAACAGCCATCAGCTCTCAGCAACTGCTGATTTCCAACCGCCCCGCTGTCCGAGTCAGAGCCTGGCGCTCCTGCAATGGGCGAGCTGTTCTACACCGGAGCTTCAGCCATTAGCTCCACGGAGCCAAGAGCAAAGCGGGTCCCGGTTGATCGGGACCCGCTCTCCAGCGGCAATTGGGAGTTAGAAGGTCATGTTCATTCCCAATCTGAACCAATCGGCGCCGGACTGGGTAACGCTCAGTCCGA
>CAZBSW010000062.1:0-8903 GCA_964494835.1 uncultured Thermotogae bacterium | reverse complement strand
ATGTGCGGGGTGAACACGATGTCGTACCCGCCCTCGAAGTGGAGCTTGCGCCAGTAATCCTCGATGATAACACGCATGCGGCCGCCGTTCGGATGCCAATAGGCGAGCCCCGCTCCCGCTTCCTCGTGAAAGCTCACCAGGTCGAGCTGTTTGATCAACTTACGGTGATCGCGTGCCTCCACCTGCGCCAGCTTCTCCAGGTAATCAGCCAGCTCCTGCGGGCTTTCCCACACCGTGCCGTATATCCGCTGCAGCATCTGCCGGCTCTCGTCCCCGCGCCAATAGGCACCGGCGACAGACAGGAGTTTGAACGTGTTCGGCTTAATGCGGCCGGTATCGAGCAGGTGGGGCCCACGGCAGAGATCGACGAAGTCATCCTGCCTGTACATGGTGACCGTCTCGTCTTCGATGTCACGCAAAAGCTCGAGTTTGAGCGGCTCATCGTGCTCGGACAGGATCTTCTCCGCCTGGGCTTTGCTCACCTCCAACCGTTCGATCGGATAAGCGGCGGCGATGATCTTTCGCATCTCCTCCTCGATCGACTCGAGCTGCTCCGGAGTGAACGGTTCCGGCACGTCGAAGTCGTAGTAGAAACCGTCCTCGATCGCCGGCCCGATGCCCAACCGCGCTTTGGGGAAGAGCCTCTTCACCGCTTGGGCCATCACGTGCGTCGTCGTGTGCCGCAATACCTCCAACGCCGGTGCCGATCCGCGCGTGTACAGCGTCACCGCACAATCCTCGTTAAGGCGTTCGCGCAGATCGCGCAATTCGCCGTCCACGAGCGCGCAGACCGCATCCTTGGCGAGGCGCGGCCCGATCGCTTCGGCCACTTCCAGAACAGAAGCGCCACTGGCGACCTCGATCCTTGGCCCATCAGGCAAAGAGACGTGGATCATCGTTCTTCCTCCTTCGGTAGTTGAATCATGAATAATACCCAGATTGTAGGGTTGTGGGCAACGTAAGGCGTCACCTTTCTCTGGGATGCTGCGGTATCAGGAGCGCTTACGCGCCTTCCACTTTGTATCCAGATAGTCGGCGGTTATCGCAGCTATCGGCGAAGTGATCGCGGAGATGATCAGATAAGCCGTGGACGGTTTTTCTTCTTCGAGCAGCGGAACAACAAGCGCCATCACAATGAACATAAAGAGCGTACCGATACATACCCTCACCCACCTCTTGTTTAGCGTATTAAGCACCGTCATCGACCATCGGTGTCCCGAGACGGGCGCAGAGCCGCCCGCTCTCTCCCGCTTGAGTCGTGCAATCGCATATGCAGGCCCCCCCGTTATCGTAAGCGATAGCGCCGCCGAACCAAGTAACCAGAGGATAGTTACGGCTCTTTCAAACAATAGAGGCAGAGCGAAACCCATAATGATAAATAACGCAATACCCTTGGCAGCCGCTGCTAAAAGTCCTTTCATTCCACCCTTTCTAATGCGGTTATGCATTGCATGCTTGTTCCTTCCGCCATCCGTCGTTTTCGTCATCATCCTGCTTCCCGCTAAGCTTATAGTCGTCTATTGCCAGCAAGAGCCCTAGACCAAGGTACAACGGGCCCAGCATCGCCCATATCCGTATATCCGTTAATCTGTCAAGCACTTGACTGAGAGACATATATGGTGTTAGAGCTGGAAGGGACTCTCCTCCCACCGAATGATTCCAAGAGGATATAAGGTGATGAGAAGAAACCTTATCACCCTGTTTTTCGGAAGCATCCTGTTGAGCACGACCGCGTTTCCTTTTCTCATCTCCTGAACAGCCTTTCCAAAACGGGTTTCAGCAGCACGATCGATAACACTGAACCAAGAGCAGCTCCGCCGAAAAGACTCACTCCGCCCTCCCATGTGTACGGGTAGTAGTTGAGTTACTCTCTGAGGGCAGCTGCAAGAGACCCATCAGTAACAGAGGAGATCCGAAATGTTCCAATAGCAAGAACCAATAGCATTACTACAAAATGCTCTTCCAACTTCTCGGCAAACCTTGCATCACTGCCTTCCTGGTTGCGTTTCTGGGCCATGACTATCACCATGATTGAGAACACGCTTCTGCCCGGCTACAGATCACAAATGCCTGAAGTCCTCTACGGGCCGCTCCAACTCATCTCCGCCTCAATCATCAGCCGAGGGATTTCTCCTTGTATGCTGAGAGTCGTATGCACTGTCGCTTCTCTCTTGCTCTTAGAATCAAGGCTGTAGCACGTACGCAGGCCAACGGTGGTTATGGGTAGGCCTACTCCGCTTGTGGGTATCATCACACTCGCCGACGCGCTCAAGCTGATCGCAGCATTGGCCACAAACCCTGCTCCCAATGCGAACAAGAGCCAGTTCCGCGGCTCTTCAGCCTTTATGAGCATACTCATACTTCCTGCCAACACTGTTGGATCTTTGAGGAGGCTTGCTGATGCTTCGATTTTCCCTCGCCAGGGATAACCGAATGAACACAAGATCCGAGGATCCCATACGCTTTTCTCATCAAGACGGTATTCATAAGAGACTGAGTATGAGGCGTCATGAAGCATGGAACTCACGTCTTCCTCTCGATCCAGATATGTCCGCATTTCTTCTACAGTGGTACTGACATTGGCAAGGTCGAGTCCCAGCTTACATCCACCAACCAAGGCCAAAGTGCCACAAACACTTACATGTCGTTCTTCAGAAAAGCGGGTGTAGGAGTATGGCTGTCCAAGTTCATCTACATCAAAACCATCTTGGCCGGAAGGAGCATAGCCAAGCCCCAGTTGCAGTGTGTATTGACCAGCAGCATCGTCAGGTCGTTGCAATGGTTGGAACGGGGTTTGGGCAACCGCAAGGCTTGATGAGCACATAATCAGGAAAAGCACTACAACCGCCTTCATGGCAACGCGTCCCGTAACTGGCCGAGCCTCATAAGGCGATGCGCAGCCCAGCTCAAGACGCTTTGCTGCCGAGCTGTTACTTGAGGAGCAGCCGCCGGAGATGGTATCGGGACTAGTACAACTCCACTGTATCCACGCTGTTCCACCAATTCTGTAAGCGGAACCACGCTTCTTCCCCAGGACGGGTCGGCAAGCACGATCTGCTCTTTGATTATCCCAACCGCAACCTCGAAATGTTTCTCCGGTTTGGTAAGGTGAATAATCACCGGCAATCCTCCACGAACAAAATAATCCTGTAGGGCTGCCGGCTTAACTAGAAACCCTTTGCTTGGTACGCCTTGCACCGTAAGCGCTTCTTTGAGGTGGTATGCTGTAAGACCCTTTCCTTGAGTTGGACGCTCTCCCCGTGCACGCATTGATGCGTACACCAGCTTCAGCACATCGTTTTCTGAAGTGGAAATGCCGTAGAAATATGTCAGCAGTGTAGCCACAGCTGCCGCGCCGCATGTGTACTGATCTGTCTGTTCCACTACCCCCGTATATCGGAAGGAGAGGTATGAAACCGAAGGCACGTTACTCAAAGCAACGGGGGTTAAACCTACTACTAGTGAACACGCTACTATGAGGGTGTTTCTGTAATTTATGCTAACACCTCCTCAATCCTAGATCTAGTAACTGGTTACCCCGATCGCAACTCGCTGATGAATCACCTTTATCACCAATCAACAAACTGACGAGTTTAAATGATTCATTATCTTAAAGTTGGAATAATACCTTTAGCAATGAGAAGCGCCGCCAGAACAGACACACCTGGAAGGATGTAGTAGATGTATGGCGTTGAAATGACTATATCAAGCACCGCAAAAAGCAGGGTATAACCTAGCGAAAAGAGAGCGACAACCCACTTGTACCTCATACAGTAATACAGGCTCTTGCGAAAAGAGCGATCAAACAAAATGTAGCGAAACAACAGAACTGTAAAAGTAAGGGCTATTCCATATACCACAAAGAACGCTACATATAGTATGGCTACTCGAATAGTCTCGGACACTTACTACACCCCAGTAATATGGATCCTTTCAGGAGGGGCTGAATGTAACTTCCTCCTGAAAGGATCATCTTTTCTACGCTTATGGTTCTGGAAGAAGAAGACCCAATCCGCCCGCAGTCACAGCTCCACCTACTGCTCCATCTACTATCGATTTCGACAATCCACTGGCAGTAAACGGGTCGTGGTAGATGACGATATGGAATACATAGACTATGGGCGCGAATATGACTCCCGCAGCAGCGCCAAGTACCGCCCCCGCAATCAATCCAATGAAGCCTTCTCCGTCGACATCCTCGAGTTGTGAATTCGATAGTTCATCCCCTTGAGGCAGCAAAAACAACGGTTGACCCACTGCGGCCAACGCTCCCGCTGTCTGCCAATCCGTATCCAGTGGCACAAATGTTCCCGGTATAACGGCCTGGGCGAACACCGGCACCCACAGCACCAACACTGCCATGCACATCACCAATACTTTTCTCAGGGTCGCCATCCTGCTCACCTCCTTGATGCAATTATGGCTGACAATATGCAGTATACTATTTTGCCTCTATAATGTCAAGATGTATTCCTTTGCAGATTTTGGTATGATTTCTTTTTATTTGGTAAGTATTTTGAATATCTACTACTGACGGCATGAATGAGAAAACACCGCGTAGACAAAAAGCTGGTGCGTAGATAGGCAATAGCACACAACGTAGAAGCTGCTCTTGAGTAATCTATGAAAAGAAAGACCGTTTTAAGCCTTGCAGCAAGTTACGTCGTTGACCGCTACAGTATATACCTCGACAAATCCGGGTCTTCCACGATCCCGGCCAGGCACTTCCTGACGTAGGCGCGGTCGATGTTGAACTTCTCCCCCCGCTGTTCGTCGGCCGAGAAGGAGATCTCTTCCATCAGCTTCTCCATCACGGTGGCGAGGCGGCGGGCGCCGATGTTCTCCGTGGTCTGGTTAAGCTCATATGCGATTTTCGCGATCTCGGAGATCGCGTCATCCTCGAAGGAGAGCTCGACATCTTCCACGGCGAGCAGGGCCTTGTACTGGCGCACGAGCGCGTCCTTCGGCTCGCGCAGAATGCGCTCAAAGTCGGCGGCGGTGAGGTTATCGAGTTCGACACGGATGGGGAGCCTTCCTTGCAGCTCCGGGATGAGATCGGACGGCTTTGACATGTTGAACGCCCCGGCGGCGATGAACAGGATATTCTCTGTGGAGACGTTGCCGTACCTCGTGCGCACGGTGGTCCCTTCCAGGAGCGGGAGCAGGTCGCGCTGCACGCCTTGGCGGGAGACGCCGGGCCCTCCGGTCTCTTCCCGTCCGCCAGCGGCGATCTTGTCGATTTCGTCGAGGAAGATGATGCCCGTCTCTTCGGCCAGCTGCAGGCCGCGTTGGCGCACGTCTTCCATGTTGATCAGGCTGTCGACCGCTTGATCGAACAGGATCGGGCGTGCGTCACCGATCCGCAACCGCCGCTTCTTCCGCGACGGCGGGATGATGCCGGAGAACATGTCCCCCAGATCGATCCCCATTTGATCCATGCCGTCTTGGGAGAAGACCTCGAGCTGCGGCGTTATTTGTTCCTCCACCGTGATCTCGATAATGCGTTCTTCGAGGTCACCGGCGAGGAGCTTTTCGCGCAGTTTGGCACGACTCTTCTTCGCGCTCTCCTGACGCTCCGGGTCGCCGTCCGGGATGGGAAGGAGGGCGTCGACGATCTCATCGGTGACGATGTCCTCGGCGCGTTCCTCTACGCGCAGAATCTCTTCCTCCCGCACCATGTCGATCGCCATGTCCACCAGGTCGCGCACCATCGATTCAACGTCGCGTCCTACATAACCGACCTCGGTGAACTTCGTGGCCTCGACCTTGGAGAACGGGCACGTCGTCAGCCGCGCCAGCCGCCGGGAGATCTCGGTCTTCCCCACGCCGGTCGGCCCGATCATGAGGATGTTCTTCGGCTTGATCTCTTCCCTGATCTCATCCTCGACAAGCTGGCGACGCATCCGGTTGCGCAGGGCGATGGCGACAGAACGCTTTGCCTCTTGCTGGCCGACAACGTATTTGTCGAGCTCGGCCACGATCTGACGCGGCGTCAGCCCGGTAGGAGCACTCCCTATTACTTCAACGATATCGCTCATCCGGTTCTCCTCACCAAGTGACCTCTTCGAGCGCGATCTCTTGATTGGTGTAGATGTCGATCGCGCCCGCGATCTCCAGCGACCGGCGCGCGATGTCTGAGATCGGAAGTTCCGAGACGGACAGGTAAGCACGTGCCGCGGCGAGCGCATATGCCCCTCCCGATCCGATTCCGATCACGCTCTCGTCCGGCTCGAGCACGTCGCCCGCACCGGAGATCATCAGGATCCCCTCTTCGCTCACCGTCACCAATACCGCCTCCAGGTGTCGCAAGATACGATCGGTCCGCCACTCTTTGGTGAGCTCGACCGCCGCCCGCCGCAACTGGCCGTTGTGTTTCTTCAGCTTTCCGTCGAACCGCTCCAGGAGAGCGAGGCAGTCGGCGGTGGCACCGGCGAAACCGGCGAGGACTCTGTCGTCGTACAGGCGGTAGACCTTGCGCGTTTTGCTCTTGATCACGACCGTGTCCAGAGTCGCCTGTCCGTCGCAGGCGATCACTCCACGACGTTCAGCTTCAGATCGAATCGCAATTATCGTTGTGTTTCTCACGCCTTTCATGGTGCAACATTCTAGCCCCTCTACCCGGCCTCATCAATCTCATCGAACTGACACCCCGGGCAGATATCCGTGCTTCCGAAGAAGACAACGCCGCATCGTGAACACCGGCGTGCGCCCGCCTTGAGGAGTGCGCGTTCCCGCCGTTTCTGCGTCTTGTAAAGCGAGGAAAACGCTTCTTGCAGCTTGTGGTCTTCGATATCGAAGAATCGGGTGGCTTCTTCGTCTGCAATGTCGTCATCCAGTGTGATAGTCGGTGGAGCTGCAGAGAACCGGCCGGGGACGAACTTGATGCGGGACACGACCTCCCTTTCCATCCGTTCATTGAGCCGGTCGATGTATTGCTGCTGTAACAGGGAGAGTTCCTGTCCGACGGTCGACGACGCGACTTCTACCGTCAACGTACCGTGAGAGAGCAGGGTCGCGCGGGTGATGCGCGCTATCCGTGGTCCGGCTACCTTACTCCATAGGAGAAGAGCAAGTTGGTCGTCGTAGCTATCTGCCAGGTTGTAGCGCGCGAGAATCTCTCTTATCCAATCCATCATCTCATTTTAATCGAAAAAGCAAGTAGTAGAGGTTGGGGGGTGCTATAACTGTGGAAAACCCAGCAATCGACGTTGTGGATTGTGCTTTCCCCTGTGGATAACCCTGTGGATAATGTGGGTATAACGGTGGAAAACCGTTGACAAGCGCTGTGGACAAGTCTCGCCTAAGATTTCCACCACCCTTTTCCACAGGGAAGCGTTGTTTTGCACCCCTTTTCAGCCCCTTTTCCACAAGGTTTTCCACAGGTAGGAGGGATGATTACGCATCCTGAAATGCCGTTTCCTACGGCGTTTTTGCTAAGGATTGGGTGAAAACCGCGCCAGCAGGCTCTCTTGGATTTCGTTCAGTTCAGCCTGCAGAAGTGGAGTCTCTTCCAACAGTTCCTTTACCTTGAGGTAGGAGTGCATGATCGTCGTGTGGTCGCGGTTGCCAAACTGCTTACCTATTGCGGGGAAAGAGTTGTTGGTGAGTTCGCGGGCAAGGTAGATCGCCATATGCCGCGCCTGCGAGATTTCCTTCTTACGGCTCGCTCCCTCCAGGTCGTGGCGTTTCAGATGATAGCGGAGGGCGACCTCTTCCTTGATGTGAGCTATCGTCAGTCTCTCCCGTTTTCCTTCTTCGGGGAGCATCCCTTCGATGTTTTGCGGCGTCAGCTGTGCTCCTTGGAGCTCGGCGTAGGCGATTGCCTTTACCAGCGCCCCTTCCAACGCTCGCACGTTCGATGATATTCGACTGGCGATCATCTCCAGGATGTTGTCATCAACGTGAATTCCCCGGTTGCTCGCCTTCTCGCGCAGGATGGCGATGCGCGTCTCCAGGTCGGGTGGCTGAATGTCGGCGACCAATCCCCAGCGGAAGCGCGACACAAGGCGATCCTGCAAACCGGAAAGCTGTTGCGGCGGACGGTCGCTGGACAACACTATCTGTTTTTCGCTCCCATAGAGTTCGTTGAACGTGTGGAACAGCTCCTCTTGCGTCGCTTCTTTCCCCTCCAAGAATTGCACATCGTCGATGAGGAGAACGTCTATACGCCGGTATTTCTCTCGAAACGCGGGTGTTGTGTTGTTGCGGATCGAGTTGATCAGCTCGATGGCAAACCGCTCCGATGTCGTGTAGAGGATGGCCTTTGGTTGGCCGGAAGCAATGACGAAGTTGCCGATCGCTTGCAACAGATGTGTCTTGCCCAAGCCGACGCTCCCGTAGATAAAGAGCGGGTTGTATGCCTTTCCCGGTGCCTCGGCGACGGCCATGGACGCGGCATAAGCGAGGTGGTTATTCTTTCCGCGCACGAACATATCGAACGTGTAGTCCTGGTTCAACGGGAGCGTGTCGCCCGAATATATCAGCGGGGTCTCGCGCGGCGAGAGAGCGGGGGGGTCGAGTGGGTCCGGGCCTTCCGTCTGGGAGACATTGATCGTAAGGCGGATATCGTGTCCGCAAACAGTCGTGGCAAGCTTTTCTACCAGTTTCTGGTAGCGGCGCTCTATCCCGCCCTTGGTGAATAGATCCGGAACCTCGATCACCAAGGATTGGTCGTCGACCGTGACCGGGTTCGCCTTGGAGAACCACGTGGCAAAGCTCGCGCTCGGTATCTCCTCCTGAAGGGCTGATAGGACAGTCTCCCAAACGGCGCCAGGGTTATTGTTCATCTGTTACCTTTATCGTTCTTACGACTAGGATAGCTCACCGACGATGGAGCGGTCAAGAAAAAGATGGTGCCGAGGCCCAGATTCGAACTGGGGACACCGGCCTTTTCAGGGCCGTGC
>CAZBSW010000061.1:0-8932 GCA_964494835.1 uncultured Thermotogae bacterium | reverse complement strand
CCTCCCGCGCGCAGGCGGTCGGCGAGATACAGGAACATGATCACCTGGTTCAGGAAGGTCTTGGTTGCCGGAACGCTTATCTCATAGCCGCAGGCAAGCGGAAGGTAGTGGTCGCTTGTGTGCATCAGTGTCGACCCGAGGACGTTGAGGATTCCGAGCAAAGTCGCGTTGGATCGACGCGCTGCGAAGAGGGCGTTCAGTACGTCTTTGGTCTCACCGCTCTGACTGACGAACACCACGGTATCGTCCGAGGTGAGGATGGGGGCGAGCGTCTCGGTGAATTGCGGGGCAAGAACAGAGATCGCCGGAATGCCGGCCAAACGGTTGAAATACGCAGCTCCGATCATACACGCGTGGTAACTTGTCCCGCACCCAACGAAGTACAAGTGCTGTGCTTTGCGTATGGAGTCGAGAAAGGGCTCCACATGCGGCGAGGCAGCAAGCCAGTGAATCAATTCGGCGGCGGCCTGTGGCTGTTCGTGGATCTCCTTCTCCATGAAGTGCGCGTAACCACCCTTCTCCGCCGCTTCCATCCCCTCGGTGAACAGCTCGGGTTCTCGCTCTATGATCTGTCCGTCGCGCACGCTCCGGATCTCTACCCGGTCCGGCCACAGCCTCACTATCTCCCCGTCCTGAATGCGCAGGATTGTCCTTGTTAGGGGAAGGATGGATGGTAGGTCGGATGAAACGCACGTTGTCCCTTCGCCAATTCCGACTACCAACCCCGATCCGTTCTTTATCGCGTACAGGGCAGGGGCCAATTCTGTGTTATCCCTAGCAGCAATGATAAACGCGTAATCTCCCTGTAGGTCAGTGGCCGCCCTTCGGATTGCATCCAACATACCTTCTCCGCGGTTTACATAGCGTTCGACGGCGTGGACACAGCTTTCGCCATCGTTCGTCCCTCGCACCGTCATCCCTTCCTCAATGAACTGCTCACGTAACGAAACGTTGTTGACGATGTTCCCGTTGTGAGCGCCAATGAGATCGCCGCCCGAATCGAGATGAGGCTGCGCGTTCTCCACAGAAGGAGAGCCGAAGGTGGCCCACCGCAGTTGCACCATCCCGCGCTGGCCGCGCATCGTGGCGAAGTCGAGACGGTCGTTCACATCATCGATCTTGCCCACATCTTTGCGCAGATCAACGTACCCGCTCGGGTCGATCGTCGCGCAACCCACCGAGTCGTAGCCACGATAGGAAAGGCGCCTCGCTGCGCCGAGAAGAATCTCACCCAAAGGCTGCTCATGATCGCTTACAATGCCAAAAATACCGCACATGCATACGCCCCCTCACATAGTAAGAACAGACATGGATAGGGTCGATTGTACCTTGTCTGACTCAATCGACAAAGAGGGGGTTCCTGTAGAAACAGCCGAACCTGACCCTGGATCGGTCGATAATTGCGTTTACCAGATGGCGGTTGCCTTTGTGCCACAGTTGTGTTATAGTAATTATGACTCATAAAGGAGGTGGAAGATGCCTTTGGAAGCCTGGCTCTTGCTATCTTTCTTCTGGGCATTCTGGATTTTCGCATTCGCCGGGTTCTGGTGTGGCGGTCCCTGCTAGACTACCAACGCATCAACAGCGAGCGAAAAGAGAGGAAGTGTAATGCGCATAACCCTAAGTGGTCGTGCCGGTCTACTTCTTCTTGTTTTTCTGCTCAGGAGCCTCGTTCTCTTTGCCGGGACTCCTGAGCAGATTGCTTCTAAGACCGGTCTCGATCAGGATCTCTTTGCAACGATTACGGTGGATGTTGGCGATACACAACTCGCCGTGTTTGTTGTTGCCATCACCGATCGTACCTTCTCAAGCAATATTTCCGGTCATCTACGGCAACAACTCTTGCCCTACGTAGGAAAGAACGCGTTGTACATCAATCCTACAGTTGATGAAATAGTCGATGTATTCCCCTTCTTCCCCGATCGATTTACGGTCACCCAGGAGGGAGCCCCTGGGTTCACGCCTGCTGCCGGAGATTGGGTGGAGATCAGCAACGGTTTTCTCAACGGGTGGTTCGTCCCGAATCCCGGTGGAACAACGTACGGCTCGGGGAGCGAAGGGATCCTCGTGATGGACAAGGCGATTGATATCACAAAACCTTTCTCTGTTTCGTACGAAGGACAAACAGTCAACTTCAACGTTGGTGCAAATGCAGGTCCTAACTATTCTTTCCAATCGCCCACCGGTGCTGCAGCGGCGCCATCGCATGCTGAAATCAACGTTCCCCTTCCCGACGAGATCACCAACCTTCAGGGAGCATTGACCGTAGGAGATTTCACGCGGGAATCCGTGGCCGCGTTGCTTTCGCTCCCCCCACAACTTGTGCAGACGATCGTCGTCGATGTACACGGAAATGAACTACGACTCGTGTTGGTCTATTTGCAGGAAGCGGTTCGGGAAGGCGTGTTCGGCAGCGATCTCGCAGACTCACTGGATCCACTTATCGGAACAGGAGCCATTATGGTATGGGCCTTGTCTTCGACAGGAAGCGCGTTCAGTCCGTGGAACTTCTTCATTCAACAAAGCGGCACAAACTACCTTTTCTTCAGCGGATCATCATTCGTCGAACTGACTGCAGGATTCCTTCACGACGATGAGGTCCCAGCGGGTCAGATCCTCGCTGGCGTTATTCGGCTTCCTAAAGGGATTGATCAGAACGCATCGTTCTTAGTCTATTATGGCACGAATAGTGTAGAGTTCAACGCCAAGTGAACTTCGCACGCGTTCATCCGTCATCTGCTGGATCTTATCCGCTTATCCTTGCCTCGGGCTCTGCACGCCGTGCTGATATCCTCAAACGCATCACGTCTGAATTCATCGCTATCCCAAGTGAAGTGGAAGAATGGACGGGCGGCATTCCTGAGGAACGGGTGCTCGCTCTGGCAGAAGCAAAGTCGCGCGCTGTGGCAAGAAAGCATCGGGGCGTGATTATTGGCGCGGACACGATCGTTGTCATCGATGCGCAGGTGCTGGGGAAACCGAGATCACGTGCCGATGCCCGGCAAATGCTGGTACAGTTGAACGGGCGAGAGCATCGGGTACTGACCGGTCTCTGTGTCCTGTCACCGGCTCACAAAGACGCGTGCCTGGCATGTGAGAAGACCACGGTCGTGTTCCGTGCGTTAAGCGAGCAGGAGATCGATTTCTACCTCGATACGGGCGAATATAGGGGCAAGGCAGGTGGATATGCGATCCAAGGGAAGGCATCGGCGTTCGTGACTGGCATTCAAGGAGACTATTTCAATGTAATGGGCCTTCCCATCTGTCGTCTCGTCCTATTGTTGCGAGAGGTGGGCGTCGACTTGCTTGTCCAATGATAATGTTGGTTTCCCACATAAAACACGCTAATCAAGCATCATAAAAGGAGATACTCAAGATGGGCGACACACGCAAGAAGGTATCGATTCTCGACCTGCGTGCGATGAAGGCGCGTGGGGAGAAGATCTCGTGGCTGACAGCGTATGACTACCCGACGGCGCAATTCGCCGAGGAGGCAGGATTGGAGATGCTCCTCGTTGGTGATTCGCTCGGGATGTGCGTCTATGGATATGAAGGAACGATCCCGGTAACCATGGAGCAGTGCATCGTCCATAGCGAAGCGGTGAGCCGGGCGGCGCCGACAGCCTTTGTCGTCGGCGATATGCCGTTCATGAGCTATCAGAAGAGCAACGAAGACGCAGTGGCGAATGCGGGAAGATTCCTCAAAGAAGCGGGAGTTGACGCGGTCAAGCTCGAAGGTGGAATACGCGTTATTCCCCGCATCAAGGCAATATTGGACGCCGGGATCGTGGTCTGCGGCCACATTGGCCTCACTCCTCAGAGTTCTGGACAGCTGGGCGGTCACAAGGCGCAGGGACGCACGGTCGAGTCGGCAAGGCTGTTGATCAAAGACGCACTGGCGATCGAGGAAGCAGGAGCGCAGTTGCTCTTGCTGGAGGCAGTCCCACCCGAAGTGGCTGGGTTCATCGCTAGGAGACTGACTATACCGGTGCTGAGCATCGGGGCTGGCCCGGATTGTGATGGACAGCTCCTTATAGTCTCCGACCTTATCGGGCAGTTCCAGGCATTCACTCCCAAATTCGTCAAGAAGTACGCCGACATTGCCCAGGTGATTACAGACGCAATGCGCGCCTACATCAAGGACGTAAAAGAGGAGAAATTCCCGGCGGATGCCCATTGCTACCATATGCTGCCGGGCGAAGCGGAAAACCTTTCCGATCTTTTCAAGGAATTCGATTGACGAGGAGAGTGAACCAATGAGCGACCTACGTAATCGACTCAAGATCGACGAGGCGCATGTCAAGCAGATAAACGACTTTCTGCTTGATCCGGAGAACGATGTGATCAACCGCTTCCTTGAAGTAGTCGAGCGCTACGGAACGCCGGAGGAGATTAATCTCAAGGCACGGGAGGCACGCGACCTCAATTCGCTCCTTGCGCGGCTGAAAGAGGAGGGGTCTTCCTATCTCGCCGATGTGGAATGGCTGATCGAACAGCGAGACAGGCGAGCGTTCATCTCCGTCTCCGACTTCCGGCAGGCGGTTCTGGGACCGCGGTTTGCGTCGACCAAGTTTGATGACGCCAAAGCTGTGACGCTAGAGATAAGCGCATTGCAGTTCTTCCCGTGGCTGATTGCGGAAGCGCGACAGGCGATTGCCAACGGCGAGGTCATGCCGGGGCGGTTCATCCGTGTTCGCAGCATGGCTGAACAGGCGAAGGATAACGGCGACATTATCGCTATTGCTGCAGCGATGCAGGTGATCGGCGCGAGTTATGTGGAAACTCTCGATACCAAGGGAACCGACGGCTCAAACATCCATCTCGGAGGTCCGGAGACGATCACCGGCTACTTCGGCGGCGTGGGGCAGCCGAACAAACACGCGCTTGACTGGCTTGATGAGTTCCTCTACTACTACACGACGTACGGAATAAGGCAGGTTCTCAATATCAATCCGGGGACGGTCCTTCTCGCGTATTTGTTGCACAAACTGGGAGTGGATGTGGAGTTCAAGATCTCGGTGTATATGGGAAACGATAATCCCTATTCTGCGATGTGGACACTGCTAGGCGCGAAGCTGTTCGCGCGCAACGACGGTACGACATCTCTCATCGGGTTCAATTGGGCAAACTCGGTGAACAACGCCACCATCGAGGCGGCGACCCCAATGCGGCACGCACTCGGATTCGATGATGTTATTCGCTTTGAACATCATATTACCGAGACCTATAAGTCGATTGTCATTCAGCCGTACGACCGCACAGCCGAACTCGTAGAGCTTGCCAAGCATGTAACGAACATTTCCGCCAAGCACGAGGGCGGCGGGCCGGAGATCGACGGCAAGCGCGACCATCCATCGGACATCCTCGACTACTTCATGCCCAAAGTAGATATCGAAGCGGAAGGCCTGATGCCGGCGATGCAGCAGAACTACCTTGACAAGCATGCAGCCGTTAACAGGACCGCAATTGCATTGACAAAGGCCGGTTTGGCGTTCGCCGCAGCGCGCAACCTTCACCGTCAGGTGGCGGAGAGATGCTGGTGATCTCAGATTGACGGAGCTGTTTAAACACAGGTGGCGGTGGTGCTGCGACCGGCCATGTGCGTCTACGGTCTACTACGACCTTTGATCTCAGAGAGTAGGCGATAGACGACGCGTAGTCCATTAGGAAAGAGGAGGAGCGAGCCATATGCCGTTTCGCGGTCGATGGCGACCGCACGCGGCTGGCCGTGTCGATCGCGCGTGTGCTCGACAACGGTCCGCAAGACGTCAAGTTGTAGCACGATTTCCTCACGCTGATCGTCCGCAATCTCCAGTGAGGAGATGCGAGCAATGATGCGTTCAAGAGTTGCTGTCGCCGACTGCAAGGCGTCGGCCGTGTTGACGGCGATTACCGATTCCAACAGATTGGCGCATCGCTCAACTGCGCTGGCGAGCAGGTTCAGGGTAGCGAGATAGTTACCTGTCAGGAACGCTTCCTGAGCTGAGTGGACATAGGTACGAATTGTCGGGTCGAGCGGTGGCCCCACCGCCTCTTCCAAGGCGTGCATGTAGCCATCGGGGTCGTGAAGTATGATCTCACCCGATTCCAGGCACTGGGCGCCGTAGTCGGTGATGTGCAGGAACGGAAGGTTCAGGTTGAGCGAGTTCTTCCCCGGAGCAAGGACGCCTTGTAACAAGAGCTCCCAGACGACTTCATGCAGACACAGCGCATCGTGGCGCTCGTACGCCTCGGCGATACTCCGTACCTGGAACTCCACTGCGTTCAAGTGCGTCTGCGGATCGCGTCTTAGCACCTCGAATACAAGTCGGCGCAACTCGCTCTTCTCCATAGGCAACCTCCCCGATCAAGACGATACCGTAGGTGCACGGGTGTGACAAGCGAATGCGCGATCGGTTGTGCATCGCCGGTCGATCGGCTATATTCGCGAGCAAAGAGAGACCAGGAGGGGAATACATGAAACGAGTGATCGAGGGAGCGACGATCTGGGATGGGGCGGGCTCACTCCTGGATGATGGAACAATCGTCATCGAAGACGGACGAATAGAGGCCGTTCTCACACGAACTGAACGCGATAGATACCCGCTCCCAACGCTCGTTGACAGGGTTGACGGCCGTGGCAGACTCGCGATTCCGGGATTGGTCAATGCGCACACCCACCTCTACAGCAGCCTCGCCCGTGGAATGGCGCTCCCGAACTATGCACCGCAATCATTTACCCAAATCCTCGAGCAGCTGTGGTGGAGGTTGGACAAGGCTCTCGATCCGGAATCGGTAAGGATGAGCGCTCTTGTGGGAGCGATGGAAGCGGCACGCTGTGGGGTGACGACCGTGGTCGATCATCACGCCAGCCCGCAAGCAATAGGCGGGAGCTTGCTCGCGATACGCGATGCGGTGAATCAGGAGGTTGGTTTACGAGGTGTCTTTTGTTACGAGCTTTCGGACCGCGACGGCACAGCGAACCGTGATCAGGGGATCGAAGAGAATCTGGCATTCCTGCGTGCCGAAGGTGGGAAGAGCGGGATGAGCGCCGCCCTGTTCGGGCTGCACGCCTCGTTCACCCTCTCTGATGAAAGCCTGCAAGCCGTCTCCGAACGGATCCCGGAAGGAACTGGGATTCACATCCACGTCGCCGAGGGACCAGAAGATGAAGAGCAGTGCAGGGCCGACCACGGCATGAGGATCGTCGAGCGTCTGCAGCGATACGGCCTGCTGCGAGAGAGTTCTATCCTCGCCCACTGTATCCACGTCGATGAGAAGGAGAAGGACATGATCGCCGCCAGCGGGGCGATAGTGGTGCACAATCCGCGATCCAACATGAACAACGCGGTCGGCGTATTCGACATGGAAGGATTCCTCGGCCGTGGAATTTGCGTCGGTCTCGGGACGGATGGCCTCGGTGCGAACATGCTGACCGAGCTGTTTACGGCTGGGGTGTTGCAGAAGATCACGACCGGCGATTCCCTTGCCGCAGGGTTCGGGGAACTGCAGAAGATCCTGTTCGACAACAACCCCCGCATTACCGAGCGACTGCTCGGGGTGAAAGTAGGACGGATAGTGCCCGGGCATGCGGCCGATATCGCCATGTTTGACTACCGGCCGCCTACTCCGATCGCGGCTGGGAACGTGCTCGGACATCTCCTGTTCGGAATTGCGGTTCATGATCTATGCGTCAGTGATCTGATCGTTGCCGGAAGACCGGTGATCCAGGGCCACGCCTTCACCGGCGTGGACGAAGAAGTTGTCTACGCGCAGGCGCGGAGCACAGCGGATGCTCTTTGGAAACGGGCAGCATGAGATTGGAGGAAGATAATGTCTGATAAGATGAAGGCCGAGCCGTTTGCCGAACTCCTTGAGCGAACGCTTCGGGAGTACGAGCATAATGAGACGATATTCGGCATCCACCGCTCGCTCTTCTATGTGCCGGGGGACGACAACGCGTACGCGACCGAGATGTTCGGGCATCATCTTGCCACCCCCATCGGCCCGGCCGCCGGCCCGCATACCCAGCTTGCGCGCAATATCATCTCCGGCTGGCTCTCGGGCGGTAGGTTCATCGAACTGAAGACGGTGCAGATCCTGGATGAACTGGAGATTCCCCGCCCTTGCATCGATATGGCCGATGAGGGATACAACGTCGAGTGGTCGCAGGAGCTGAGACTCGCAGAATCTGCGCAGGAATACATAAACGCCTGGGCAATGATCCACATCCTCCGCCGTGTGCTCGGTTTCGAGAGCAGCACGCCATTTGGCACGGTCTTCAACATGAGCGTCGGCTACAATTTCGAAGGGATAACAAAGCCGCCGATGGTCGAGTTTATGAACACTCTTCTCGACGCATCCACTGCCATATCGAACATCAAAGAAATGTTGGCAGAACAATGGCCGGAGTTCGCCGACATCGTCATCCCGTCGCGATTGACAGACAGCGTGACCCTTTCGACAATGCATGGTTGCCCGCCTGATGAGATCCAACAAATCGCGCGCTACCTCATTGAAGAGCGAGGACTGCACACGATCGTGAAACTTAACCCGACGCTCCTCGGCAAGGATGAGGTACTGCGCATCCTCCACGATGAGCTCGGCTTCCGGGAGATAGATATTCCCGACAGTGTGTTTGCACACGATCTCGGCTATGATCGCGCGCTGCAGTTGATTGAAAGCCTCAAGAAGAGCGCGGCGAGCTGCGACCTCTTCTTCGGAGTGAAACTGAGCAACACCCTTGCCGTGGCCAACCACCGGCAGGAGCTTCCCGGCGACGAGATGTACATGTCCGGCCGCGCATTGTATCCGGTGACGATTAACCTATTCGATAGATTGATGGGTGCATTTAACGGTGATATCAACATCTCCTACGCTGGCGGTGCGGACGCAATGAATGTGGTCGACATCCTGTCGGCCGGCGCCTGCCCGGTAACGGCCGCCTCAGACC